>JAFURK010000020.1 GCA_017480975.1 Bacilli bacterium | reverse complement strand
TCAGTCCCAGTGTGGACGTTCAACCTCTCAGTTCGGCTACGCATCGTTACCTTGGTGAGCCATTACCTCAACAACTAGTTAATACGCCGCAGGCCCATCTTTAAGTGAAGCTTTAAAGGCTCCTTTCAACACAACCTTGATGGTTGCATCTTATTCGGTATTAGCAGTCGTTTCCAACTGTTATCCCCAGCTTAAAGGTAGGTCACCCACGTGTTACTCACCCGTCTGCCACTAGGTGGGGATCCAAATCCAACTTTGTGCAAGCACTCCATCTTCATTGGGCCACCTCGTTCGACTTGCATGTCTTAGGCATGCCGCCAGCGGTCATCCTGAGCCAGGATCAAACTCTCCAAAAAAATATTTATTTTTTTGAGTTTTATTTAACCTGCTACTCAAAAATCGACGTTTTGCTCAGTTTTCAAAGAACATTTCTCTTGCTTTTTTCAAGCTCCTATACTATACCAAAGTTTTTTATTTAAGTCAAGCAGTTTTTTTAACTTTTTAACTTTTTTTATTTTCTTTTTTATAGTCCTGCGCCTCTTTGTTTCCTTCAAAAGCACGTTTAATACTTTAACAAATTTCTTTGTAAAAGTCAACAGCTTTTTTTAAGTTTTTCAACTTTTTTTGTTGATACTTATTGGCTTTTTCACAAGCGCATACCAAATATACCAAATCTAGCTTTGAGTGTCAATACTTTTATTGAAAAAACTTGCTTTTTGTTGTTTTTTTAACTTTAAAGTAACTTTTTGTTCCTTTTTTTGGTTTTTTTAGTGATTTTATTACTATCATTGCTCGTTCTTAATATTATATGTAACAATTAAAAAAATGTTCTAATAATAATTAATTATTATATTAGTAAAATATTTCCAAAGAATTATATAATAAAAATCAACAAAAAAAATCATTCGCTATACTATTTAATATAGAAAATGAATTTTTGTGATATTATCTTTTTCAAACTATATAAAATTAGAAATATAATTAAATTTGTTAATACTATAATAAGAAAATAATTTATATAATATGTTATTACTTCTAGTCCAACAATATTATGTAAAGAGATTAATTCTTTAAATATATCTAAAGGCGATGAATAAAGAGAATTTTCGATGCAGCCTCCAATTATAGCTATTATTAGAAATATATTTATATATATTGATTGATTTTTAATTTTTCGATAACTTAATAATCCTAATATAAAAAGAATTAAAATAATTATTGCTGTTATAATTGTATAAATTTCATTACTAAAGATGTAGTTTGTATAATTAAGAAAATAACTACCATAATAAAGGGCTAAAAGTAATAATTTATATTTTTCACTTTTTATTTTTGATAAGAGCCATAACACTATTAATATAGATATTAATCTTATTATGTTTAATTGGGATAATAAGCCTAGAATCGTTGTAGTTGTTAATAAGTCTAAATCATCAGTATATAAATTACCTATTATTTTATAATTACCATAAGTATCCATAAATTCTTCTAATGTGGGAGCGTTATTATCTATATTATAATTAGGTAATTTGTCTATTTGTAATAGTTCTCCTACTCTATCTTGATATCCATACTTTGAGTAATATTCGATTGTTTTAATAAATTGTAAATCACTTTTTTCTTCTAAGTAGCCACTATAAGGAGTATCGCCAATAATGGTTAAAGGAACGCCATTAGCTTTGATAGCATATAGTTCTTGAACATTTTTTCTAATTTCATTATTATTATCTTGATGAATTTCGTAGCGATAAATCTTAACATTATCATACTTTTGTTCTATTGTATTTAAAATTTTTGCTTCGCCTTTACAATGTGAACAATCATTTGAATGAAAAAAATAGATGTTTACTAAATTTTTGTTGGTAGTTTGGGCATTAACTGTTTGAAATCCAAATATTAACCAAAGGGCACAAAGAAAAATTAAGTATTTTTTGATATTTAAAATGCTTATCATTATTTATCCTTTTAGATTTAGTTTTTGGTAACATTTATCAAATACATCTAAAAAATTATCTATTTCTTCGGGGGTGGTTAGATGGGAAAGACTAATTCTAATACTGTGCATGGCTTTTTCTCTATCTTTAGTTACGGCATAGACAGCATCAGACATGGTATTAGTACTTGAACAAGCGCTTTTAGTTGATATATAGATATCATGTTCATCTAAAGCGTGAACAAAAGTTTCTGGTTTGATATTTTTTAAACTAATATTGATAGTATTACAAATAGAATTTTCAGTACTATTAATAGAAATATCTGGATATTCTTTTAGTTTAGTTATAATATGGTTATTTAGTTTTTTGATATAATTATAATTTTCTTTAATATTAGGGATAATTAGATCTAGAGCTTTCATAGTTGATACTATTAATGGTAAAGCTGGGGTACCACTACGATAAGTGGTCGAGCTTTTACCGCCATGAATTAAATTATCTAGCATAATATTTTTCTTTTTAATTAATAAACCAATTCCTTTCATGCCATATATTTTATGAGCTGAACAGGATACAAAGTCCATTAGATTATAATCTAGATTTATTTTTCCCAAAGCTTGGGTGCAGTCGACATGAAAGAAACATTTTGGGTATTCTTTAATAATATTAGCTATTTCTTCAATAGGTTGTCTGATACCTAATTCGCTGTCGACAGCACAAATACTTACTAAGATCGTATCATTAGTTAATAGTTGTTTTAAATGTTCTATATCTACTAGGCCATCATCTTTTATTTTGACATAGTCAATTATGAAGCCTTGATTAGATAAGTAGTTTGTAGTTGATAAGATTGATGAATGTTCCAAGTAAGTAGTTATGATATGTTTACCTCTATTTTGATATTTAGAAGCTACTCCTTTTAGGACATGGTTATTAGATTCGCTAGCGCCACTAGTATAGATGATTTCAGAATTTTTTAAGCCTAATAACTCCTCTATCCTTTTAGTAGCATAATCTTCTAATTCTTTAGATTCCATTCCCAATTTATGGAGAGAATTACTGTTTCCAGGATAATCTAGACATACTTTGTTAAAGGTACTTAAAACGCGCTTATCAACGGGGGTAGTAGCACAATAATCTAAGTAAATCATCTTAACACCCCTTATCTTCAAAATAATTTAATTTCATAGCAGCTTTAATTTTTTTCATATTTTGTTTAGCTTCCTCTTGAGCTTTTTTAGTTCCTTCAATTAAGATTTTATCTACTTCTTCAGGATGTTCTTCATAATATTTTCTTTTTTCTTGAATTGGTTCTAATTCTTTTAAGATACTATTTATTAATTCTTTTTTACAAGCTACACAGCCTCTTTGGCCTAATTTACATTCTTGACAAATGTTTTGGCATTGCTCTTTTTCACTAAATAGTTGATGATAATAATAAACCATACAAATATCTGGATTACCTAAGTCATCTTTCTTAATACGATTAGGATCAGTTACAGCACTCATTACTTTTTTAGTTATTTCTTCTTTACTATCTTTTAAATAAATGGCATTACCTAGTGATTTGCCCATTTTGTCATTGCCATCTAGGCCTTTAACACGTTTAAAGTTAGATAATACAGCCTCCGGCTCGGTTAATACTTCGCCATAAATATTATTAAATTTGCGAACTATTTCGCGACATTGTTCAATTAATGGTAATTGATCTTCTCCTACTGGTACTACTTCGCCATTAAAAATAGTAATATCAGCCGCTTGGCTAACAGGATAACCTAAGAAGCCATAAGTAACACTTTCACCGAATAATTCTTTCTTTTGGGCGATTTCTGTTTTTACGGTTGGATTTCTTTCTAACCTAGCGATAGTTACTAAATTAGAATAAAAGACTGTTAATTCAGCTACTTCTGGTATCATTGATTGAATATAAATAGTTGTTTTTTCTGGATTAATCCCAACTGATAAATAGTCAATTGCTACTTCTCTAACATTTTGTCTTACTTTTTCTGGATTATTAAAATTATCAGTTAAAGCTTGAACGTCAGCAATTAAGATATATTGGTCATATTCGCCACTTTCTTGCATTTCAACCCTTTTTTTTAAGGAACCAAAATAATGGCCAATATGTAAATTACCGGTTGGACGATCGCCAGTTAATATTCTTTTCATAAATAATCACTTCTCCCTTTTTCTTAATCAATTATAGCAATAATCAAACTTTTTGACAATGTTTTAAGAATAAATTTGCGAGTTTACATAAGTTTGATTAGAATGCTTATTTAGTTTTAGATTTTAATATATGGTATTATACTAAGAAATAGATTTTATTTAGTAAAATAAATGTACAAGGTATTGCACATAATAAGTATTTTTTTATATAATAAGTTTAGGCTATTGGAGAAAGGAGCGTAAAAATAGTTTAGCGCCAGGCCCTAAGGGGTGACGAGGGATGTAGTTTATCGAATTTTCGGCGGGTACTACATGGTTAGGTATAGATACAAAAAACAAAATCAAGATTGTAACAAAACTATATCTAGTGGAAAGGATAAAAAATTTATGTGTGGAATTGTTGGATATGTTGGTAAAGATAAAGCTTTATCAGTATTAATCCAGGGGTTAAAAAGATTGGAGTATCGTGGCTATGATTCGGCTGGTATAGCTATTAGAGATATTAATGGTAAGATTAGTATTTGTAAAGCTGTTGGTCGAGTTAATGATTTAGAGAAAAAGTTAAGGTATGACGCTAGTGGTAATTTAGGAATTGGCCATACAAGATGGGCGACGCATGGCGGAGTTACAGTTAATAATTGTCATCCTCATCATGTGGGGAAAGTTACGATTGTTCATAATGGTATTTTAGAAAATTATCTAGAATTAAAAACAATACTTTGTAATGAAGGTTATAATTTTTATGGTGATACTGATACCGAAGTAGCTTGTGCTTATATTGATTATGTATATAAGAATAATAGTTCAAGTGAGATTAAAGATATTTTAGAAAAGTGTATGAATATTTTTGTCGGTAGTTATGCTATTGTTGGGATGATTGAAGATTATGATAGTGAATTGTTCGTTATGAAGAAAGATAGTCCTTTAATTATAGCTTTAGGTGATAATGGGACTTATGTGGCGTCAGATATTTCGGCTTACGCGAATGATACGAAAGAATATGTACCACTTGAAGATATGGAATATGGCACTATTATGGATAATGAAATTCATATATATAAGAATAATAAGGAACTTGAATTATTATTTAATACATTAGATGTAACTAATAATGAAGAAGGATTACAAGGTTTTAATCATTATATGTTAAAAGAAATTTATGAACAAAAAGATTTGGTTAGTAAGTGGTATAATCGATATTTTAATAATCATGAAATTGATAGTTTAGTAAACATGAATGATTTTAAGAAAATTCATATCGTTGGCTGTGGAACGGCTTATCATGCGGGAATGGTTGGTAAGTATTTACTTGAATATTATGGTGATATCGAGGTACAAGTATTTATTGCATCGGAATATAGGTATCAAAAGTTATTTATTGATAAAGATACTTTGGTTATATTTATATCACAATCAGGAGAGACGGCTGATACTTTAGCTTGTATCAAAAAAGTTAAAGAATATGGGGTTATGACGTTAGGAATTGTTAATGTAGAAAATAGTTCGATTGCAAGAATTGTTGATAAGGTTATATATACTAAAGCACTTAGTGAAGTAGCGGTAGCTTCAACGAAGGCTTATACTGCTCAAGTATATGTTCTTAGTATGTTAGCTTTAAAGATGGCTCTTGCTAATGATAAATTAGAGATAGTAGATGTTAAAGATTTTTATTTAAATCTAAGTAATTTAATTGATAAAGCTTTAAACTATGATTATAAGCATATTATTGATTTAATTTGGAAACAAGAACATATGTTTTATTTAGGTAGAAATATAGATTATGTTACAATGATGGAAGGTTCTTTAAAATTAAAGGAAATTAGTTATATTCATAGTGAAGCTATGGCGGCCGGTGAATTAAAACATGGAACTATTTCTTTAATGGATGAGCATTCTTGTATATTAGTTATGGCTACATTAGAAAGGCTAGCTAATAAGACTATTAGTAATATAAAGGAAGTAAAATCAAGAGGAGCTAAAGTAATATTACTAATTAGAGAAGATATTAGCAATAATTTGGATAGTGATTGCTATGATGAAGTGATTTTACTTCCTAAGGGGTGTTATTTTACTCAACCAATTATTAATATCGTTTATTTACAAATGATAGCTTATGAAGTAGCGAAACGATTAGGTTTAGATATTGATAAACCTAGAAATTTGGCTAAATCTGTTACGGTTGAGTAAATAATTTAATATAATTAAATAAGAGTACTAGGAATAAAGCTTAGTACTCTTATTTGTTTTAATAAATAGTTTAATGCTTAATAAGTATTCTAATCCAATAAGTTTATATACTCTTGTCTATCTTCTGGTTGCTCTTCTTTAGGAAGTTGTCCCTTTAAAGAGATTAATTCTTGATAACTAATAATCGCCTGCTCTTCTTCATTTTTTTCATAATCAGTTAGTTCAATCGTTTTAGGCTCTAATTGAGCCGCTATTTGATCAGAAATTTCTTTTAAATATTCATTAGCGCTAACAGAAGGATGATTAGTCCTAGCAGGATTAGTTATTGGTTTCTCTTTAAGATTAGATACTTTTCTTTTTTCTCTAGGAATAAAGTCACTTAGGTCGAAACCTTGATTGATTGGATTATCAGTTATTATTTTTTCTGTAGTTATAGGCTTAACAGTTTCTAGTTTAGGGGTTGAAATAGTTGGCTGTGGTCTTTGGTTAGATGGATAATTTACTTTAGGGGATAAAGATGATTTTGATGGTGTAACTTCTAGTGGTTTAGAGATTTTTTCTTTAGATAAAATTTCAATTGATACTAGGTCAGTAGCGATGCTTTTCATTATTTTTCTTTCTAATATTTCTTTAGTTTCTAATTCTAATTTATTAACTTGTTGCTTTAAATTTTTGTTAGTTTGATATAAGTATAGACAAAAAAAGAACAGAATAATACTTAATAAGATAAATAAAATCATATACTTCACCCCTAACGATACTAATTTTGTGAATTGCTATAAAAATTAATAATACTAGCTATATAGATGGCTGCGGTTTCAACCCGCATGATGCGACTTCCTAAGGAGATTGGTACATATCCATTTGTTTCTAATAAATCTTCTTCTTGGGGCGCAATACCACCTTCAGGTCCAATTACGAATATCATTTTAGCATAGTCGTCTTGTTTTTGTAAATAGTTGTTAACTAAATTTTCTTGATTTCTAGTACTACAAACAAATTTATGGTCATATGATAAACTTACTAGTTGTTTTATAGTATGAATGTCGGTAATTTCTGGTATTTTATTTCTTTTAGATTGTTCCGATGCTTCTTTACAAATCTTTTGCCAACGTTCCTTTTTCTTGGTATATTTTTTGGTATCTAATTTGACAATGCTTCGTTCCATTGATACGGGAATAATTTTATTTACGCCTAGTTCAGTTAGTTTTTGAAGAATTAAATCCATTTTTTGTTCTTTTACTAGGGCTATTGCGATAGTTATATCTAAAGATAATTCGTTGTTATCATCTTTTTTTTCGGTTATGGTTACTTGAGGATTAGATGGCTCAATGATTTTACATATATATAATTCTTGATTATAGATACATTCGATTAAATCACCAGATTTATTTCTCATTACATTTTTGATATGATGTAAATCAGCTGTTTCTAAGATTAATTGGTTATCTTTTTTATATTTGGCAAAGTATCTTTGCATGATAATTCCCTCTTTCTTTTTAGTAGTTAAAAATACTTATATTGATGTTAGTCTTGATATATAGCAAGAGTTAAGTTTAAGTATTTTTATTCATTAATATCTTTTATTTTTATTTTTGATAAATTAGTCTGTTCCTGTTGTTTTATTTTTTTCTTAATATTAGTTTGCTTGATTATTCTATCTTGTCTAATTTGGTCAATTAATTTTTGCTCTTCTTTAATAAGTAAGATAATTTCTTCTTGTTCTTTTTTAGCTAAAGCTTTTTCAATTGATAGTTGTAACTGCTTACTTACTTCTTTTAAGGTATTAATTAAAATTCTTCTTTTGAAGGTAATATTTTCTAAAGTATTTTTAGATAGGATAAATGGTTGATTTGGTTTTGGTTCATTCCAGTATTTATATCCCCCTATTCTTATATGTTCATTGACTTTTAAATAAGAGGTATCATCTAATTCGATTACTTCTAGTTTAGGTGATATATCTATCGCTGTGTTAGAAGTAATACTACTATTTTTCATTTTAAGATTAGTTAAATTAGTTAATAATAAATCTTTTTCTAAATAAAATAGTTCGGCAGCACTTTCAAATTTTAAAATTTCTTCTAAGTTAAAATATTTAAATTGAATATTACTATTATCTAGTTCAATATTTTCAAAAGGTAAACAATTTCCATAAATAGATAGATTACTATTTTTTACTTTAAAGTTATCGGTTGTAATTTTATTATAAGATAAATTTTTAAATTTGAAACTACAATTTTCGATTTCTAGATTAGTACTTTGGATATCATATTCTTGTAAATTGTTTATATCTATTAATCTTGTAATATTAGTTTGTGATACTAATTTTTTTACTTTATTAATGGCGGCTAGAGTAATAGTTGTTGTGTCTCTTACCTCAAGATATGATATATTAGTATCTTTATTAGCCTTTATTTCAACATCTCCGCAATGAATTATATAAATTTTTTGTTCAAAATCATTTGTAAATTTAGGGTTAATTAATTGATAGTTTCCAAATTGTAGAAATATTATTTTACCATTAAAGGTACAATTTTCTAATATTATTATGGTATCGGGATTATAACACTCAAAATTAACGGCTGAATCAAATGTTAAATTCTTTATATGAATTAGTTCGACATCCTTTAAGACATCATTATCACTTAAAATTATTTTAAATATATTATGTTTATCTATCAAATATTGAAATTTATTAGTTATAGTCTTTTCTCGACCATTTTTCCAGTAAGTAATACTTGGTTTGTTTTTCATAATTACCGTTCTCCTCTGTAAGTACTTTGGTATTTAATTATTGTAATATTTTATAGTTTTTTTAGCTAATGTCTTAGTAATAAATGGAGCCTTTTTAGCTTTATTAATTTTTAGTTCTTGTTTTAGCATCTCTAATTCTTGTTGAAGTTTTCTTAATGCTTGTTCTTTTTCTTCAATTAATTTTTGTTCTTCTTTGAATTCACTAGATAAGTATTCTTGGCTATGAGTTGCTATTAGTTGTTGGAGGAACAGTTGATAACCTTTTAAAGTGCTTATTAAGTTAGTTCTAGCTATATCTTTATCTGTTATTGTAACATGTCTTTCACCAAATTTGGGATGATAACTATTTTTATTGATGATAATTTCATTTTGATCTTTTAGCATGATATCTTTAACTTCTATTTGAGGAGAATTTAAAGATATAGGTAGATTACCATAATTTTCTAAGGTACAATTAGTTAAAGTTATTTTTTTATCTGCTTCAATAGAGCTATAAGAATAACTATATTTTATGGTAGTAGGTATTTTTTTGTTTCCGATTGTTATATTTCTTCCGGATAATTTTAAAGCAACCAAATCAAAATCATTATTTAAAGTAATATTTTGAGCTTCCTTTACGTAAATGCTTTTAAAATTATTCTTATCAGTAATTTCCACTTTGCAACCTTCATCATAACTATAACAATTACTTTTTAATTTTAACTTTTCTGATACATCATTCTCCTTATCTGCTGTATACGAGATACTTAAATCAGTTTCATCGATAGTTACTAATTCATCAATTTTTATGAAAGTAGGATTTATCAATTCAAAAGTGCCGCCAAAAAAAGTTAAAGTATTTGAATAAGCATTATTTTGAATAAAACGACAATTTTCTAAAATACACAAGGCATCTTCAGAGCATTTTATTCCTTTAATATAACTACCAAAAGCAAAATTTTTAAAATGAATAAACTCAACATCATCCTTAATAATGAAAATCGTATCTTGATATGACGATAAGTTACTTATTCCGTATGTACTTATATATTCGTGTTCAGTAGTTATTGTTAATAGTTCATTTAAAATTCTTCCTTGATTTAAAAAATCTAAAGTTACTGATGTTTCAATGTTATCTTTAATATAAGTTATAGTTGGTTTATTTTTCATAGTTTTCCTTCTTTCTCTGCATTTAGTATTATAAACTGTTTGATAAGTTATTTCAATTCTTTTTATAAAATTATTTGAATCACTTTTGAGGTAACAATCTAGGATTATTTGTGATAATTAAAAGAGCCTTTAAAAGTTGACTCTTTAATTATTTAGTCCGCGATTGTTTATTATCATTTAAATCTTCTATTTTGGGTTTTATTGCATTTAGTTTATCTATCAGCTGTATTGCTTCTTGGTGATAATTTGAAATAGGCTTGATATAAGTTTTAGTTGGAACAATATCTTCTTTAAATATGTATTCATTATTTTTATTAATAACATCTGCTGATACTAAGAAACAGTCTTGTTTTGATTTTGATTTGGTTATTAATTTGGTAGCATCAATTAGATAAGTGTTTCCATCAGATAAAGTAATAGTATTTAAACTATGAAAGATGCCTTGGCAATGACAACTGATCTTAGCAATTTTTAAATCTAATAATTCACCGAGAAATTGAAGTATTGTACTAATATCATCACATACCCCCTGCCCCATAACTAGAAGACCATTAATAGAATTATCAACGGGAATATTGTTCTGAAAATCAAAATTAAAGCCATCAATGGTTGACAAACTTAAGCAGTATTTATCATAAGTTTTTGAATAAGTCATGTAGTTAGTGAGAAAGTCTACTAGATATGAAATACGATCAATCTCGGTATCTTTTGTTTTAATTTCGGTTATAATTGTTTTAGCAATAATAGGGCCAATTTGATTTATAACATTTCTATTTAATTCTATATTACTATTATATATAACTTGATAATTTTCTAATTGTAGTTTTATTTGGTCTAAATTGGCACTCTCAATAATACTTAATTTGATATTTCTCTCAGTTAATAAGCTTTTGGCATGTTCATATTTGGGCAAAAATTCTTGTTGCCATTTTTCGGGCAAAGATTGATATTTTAAAATTGAATATATAATAGTCATGGTATATATTTCATCAATATCGTTTTGGGTAAAAAATGTTTCTAAAGTCATAATTACTCCTTTCGTACTATTTTAGTATAAT
>JAFURK010000019.1 GCA_017480975.1 Bacilli bacterium | reverse complement strand
TAGGTATATCCAAAGTAGTAGCAAATAAATATGCTTGTTCTGGTAATAAATATTGGAAAATGAGTATGACACCAGTTATTCATAAAGCTATATCAAATGAAAGACTTCAAAAAAGAGGTCTTTTATGTCCAATAGACCAATTAATAAAGTTCATATACTACCCATAGGTTGAACCGCCACTTGCGAGAACCGCATGAGTGGTGGTGTGAGAGGGACAAATTAAAATAGAGAAAATCTATTTAAATTTTCTCTACTCGATTGACCTTTGTTCTTACTTTACATTGGGGACTATAAATTTGTATAGTCTTTTTATTTTGGTAATTTATCGTTGGTTATTTTGTGGTATACTAGAGAAGAACGGAGAAGTATTTTATAAATATTAAGAAAGGATGGTGGAATTAATGATAAAAATATTTAAAAATGAATTAGATGATGATAAGGTAAAGAAGATAAATGAGATAGAGGATAATTGTTGGATTAATTTAATTAGACCAACAGAGTCTGAGATAAGATATGTAGTTGATACTTTGGGAATTGATGAAGATTTAATTGTTAAGGTATTGGATGAGGAAGAATTACCAAGAATTGAGAAGACTGATAATGCGACTTTAATAGTTGTAGATGGTCCTTTTATGGAGGATAGTCATGTAAAAAATAAATATACTACTTATCCATTAGGTATTATTATATGTAATGATTTGCATGTGATAACGGTTTCTTTGAAAGAGTTTCATGTTTTAAAGGAGTTTGAACAAGGTAAGGTTAAGACTTTTTATACGTATAAGAAATCAAGATTTTTAATTCAATTATTGCTTAGAACAGCTTCGTCTTATTTGAAGGCATTAAATTTGATTAATGCAGATATTCATAAGCGAGAGAAGGTTTTATATCATTCGACTTCTAATAAGCAATTAGTAGAGTTATTGGATATAGAAAAAACTTTAGTATATTTTATTACTTCTTTAAAGGCTAATGATGTGGTATTGGATAAGTTATCTAAAGGAAATACAATTACTTTGTATGATGAAGATGTAGAATTATTAGAGGATACAATGATAGAGAATAAGCAAGGTATAGAGATGTGTACTATTTATAAGGAGATTTTGTCTTCAATTACGGATACTTATGCAACAATTGTATCAAATAATTTGAATGTAGTAATGAAATTTTTAGCAGGGATTACAATCGTTTTATCAATTCCTACTATGATTAGTTCTTTTTTGGGAATGAATGTTCCGCTGGGAAGTTTTGAAAGTAATCCTTATGCGTTTACAATAGTGTGTATATTATCTTTTGTATTGGCTATTATAGTAGCGTGGATGTTAAAGAAGAAGGATATGTTATAAATATATTAAAAATGCTTATATAGTTTAATATGGGTATAAGGTGATAAGTGGGATAGGTATTGAAAAAAGATTAGATATTAAGCAGATGAAAAAGATGACATATGAAATTATAGAGGAAGAGGCTAAAAAATCTAATATTAAAGTAAATGTTTTTCCTTTAACTTTGGGGGAATATTATCGAGATTTTCTTAAAGGTACTAGTAATAAATTTAAGTTACAAAGGATAAGGAAATATATGAGATGTAATGGGTTTAATCAAGTAAAAAGAAGAAATATTTTTCTTTATTTAACTAGTATAAATATATCAAATAAAACGATTTTTAAATTAGATAACTATTTTGATTTTGCTGCAACTTGTTATCATGAGGTTAGACATAGTATTCAAGAAACTTGATTAAAGAATTATTAGTGCCTTTTTTAGTTGTAGATCATTTTTAGATAATTTGCATATGGATGATTTAACTTTTAAGGAATTAGAAATTATTGGTAATGCTTTACATTATACTAATGAAATATATCAAAATCAGATTAAATTAGTAGAAAAAGAACATAATGATAAGAAGATAGAATTGGTAGAATACTTAAAATCACAAAAGTTTTTAATAAAAAAAATAGAATTTATTGATAGTTATTTTGATAGGTTTTTAAATAAAAGTACAATGAATATTTTTAGAGATAAAAGTAAAAATGGATTTTTAGTTATTGACATGTTTTATATTATTGGTCTTTTATTTAGTGTATTAACTATAGTTTATATATTAATGAAGTAGTTTCAAAAGTACTTATATGGTTTTATCTAAAAGGTAAAGATATTTTTAAGTATTATAAATTAAGAGGAGGTATTAAAAGATGGAAAGAATGTTTGAATATCAACCAAAGGGGGTTTGTTCAAGTAAAATTATTATTAATACTATGGATGATATTATTCAATCAATAGAAATTATTGGCGGTTGTCCGGGAAATACTGGTGGCGTTAGTAAACTTTGTGTTGGTAGAACTTTGGATGAAGTTATTGAGATATTATCAGGGATTGATTGTCGAGGAAGAGGTACTTCTTGCCCAGATCAATTAGCTAAAGCTTGTATGAAAATGAAAGAAATGGTATTAGTATGAATATTAAATTAGATAGTTTTTGCTTAAATACTTATGATGAATATAATCAATTACATAGAAATTTAGTAGAAGAATTTAAGGGGATTTCTAGTTCTAAGTATGTGTCACAAATAGAAAATAGGTTGATACTTAATAATAAACAAAAATCTTTTCCATTTGATACTGGCTTTATTATTTCTTTAAATAGTGATGACGATTTAGTAGGTTATATTTTCATTAGTAGTATTAGAAACGATGAAGTATATTTAGAATATTCTATTTTAAATAATAAGAAGAAAATGGGATATGGTAAGTTGGTGTTAAAAGAACTTACTGAATATTTATTTGAAAATTTTAATATTAGAGATATTGCTTTAGATATAGATGTTAGTAATGTTCCTAGTGTAAAGACTGCTATTAGTTGTGGCTATTATGATGAGGATTATTTAGGTGATAAGAGAGTTATTTATAAAAATTATAATCCCAATTATTTAAATAAGCAAAGAAAAAGAAGGTAAAAATAAATTAATTTTTTCCTTCCTTTTTGGTGTTGTCTATGCTATTATAGTAGTCGTTACCTTTTTCGTAATATTTTTCTATTTTTTTCTTTTCTTTTTCTGTAAACATTTCATCAGATAGTTCTAATTTTTTTAGATATTTCATTATTTATTCACCTCTATTGTTAGGGTGTGTAATTTATTTTGATTTATGTATAAATTTAAAAGTATAAATTTTCTTTAATTTGGTAAAATATGTATAGAATGGAGTGATATATTAAATGAAAACAACTGGTATTATTAGAAGGATTGATGATTTAGGTAGAATAGTTGTACCTAAAGAATTAAGAAAGACACTTAGAATTAAGAATGGCGATTCTTTAGAGATTTTTGTTGATAATGAGGACATTATTTTGAAGAAGTATTCTCCGATGGAGAGTATTGAAGAAGCTGCGACTAAGTATGTGGATAGTTTTAATCAAGTTATTAAGCATAGTGTAATAGTAACAGATAAGGATAAAGTTATTGCTGCTAGTGGAATTTTAAAGAAAAGGTATTTGGGTAAGAGAATTAGTGAGTTTACAGAAAGAGGAATTGAGAGAAGAGATAGTTTTGTTGAAAGACAGAAAAAGACTTTCTCGTTTGTAGAAGGTGTAGAAGATTTTGGTTATTATTCTTTTAGCTCAATTATTAGTGATGGTGATACCTTAGGCAGTGTTATTATTATTTCAGTTGAAAGTCCAATATTAGAGAGTGAAGAGAAAATGGCCGTTATTTTATCAAAGTTATTATCAGGTAATTTTAATGAAGAGTAAGAAACATCTATATATTAGGTGTTTTTTATTTTATTTTTGGTTTGTTTGTGGTAAAATATGCAGTAATTTTAAGGGGGATTATTTATGTTAGAGGATTATAGTTTTGATAAATTTTTACTTGATTATGATAACAATTTTAAGAAAGAGTTAAAATGTTTGGAGAATAATAAAATTTTAACTTTTATATTAAAAAATGGTGAAGTGAAAAAAGTTAATTGTAATGATTATGCTAAATATGATGGTAATGCTTTTTCTGATTTTTCTAAAAAGGATGTAGTTAAGATAATTATACCAGATGGGATAAAAATAATTCAGTCAGATCTTTTTGGATTTTCTAAT
Source organism: Bacilli bacterium (assembly GCA_017480975.1). Lineage (GTDB taxonomy): Bacteria > Bacillota_I > Bacilli_A > RF39 > UBA660 > RUG11198. The sequence continues at coordinate 29,452 of JAFURK010000019.1, read as the reverse complement.
TTAGAAGAAGTCGTTTTACCTGAAGAATTAGAAGAAATAGGTGATTATACTTTTTATGGTTGTAGTAATTTGAAAAGAATTCGATTTCCTAAAAGTTTAAAATTTATTGGTGTAGAAGCTTTTTATAAGTGTAAATCTTTAAAAGAGATAAAGTTATTTAATGTGTCGAATTTAAGGAATAATGCTTTTTCTTATAGTGGATTACAAAAAGTTATAATTATGGGTAATATAAAAGAAATATCTTATAATTGTTTTTATAATTGTTTAGATTGGAAATCATTTATATTGCCGGCAGGATGTCTTTATGGTGGTTGGCGATGTTTCTTGGAGAATGATTATGATGAAATTAAGCAAACGCTTTTAGAGGAGGAAAGTGATGTAACTTTATTTTGTAATAATTATGTTGAATTAGTAGATCAATTACAAAAAATTTGTTCAATTTTGAAGGATATATATTTTAATTCTGAAAGTGATGTCAATAATTTTTTTAAATTTCGTAGTAATTTTACTTTAAGAATACAAGAAGATAATTTAAGTGTGGTTGAAAAAATAAAGGTAAAAAAATTTTTAGCAAATTATAAATTAGGAAAAGTAGTTTTTATATCTAAAAATAAGTTAGTGAAAGAATTGGGTGTTGAAGAAGAATTAGAAAAAGATAATAATATAGGGTTAGAAACAATAAATATTGGAGAAGAAAATCAAAAGTTAGTAGATGAAATAAGTAAGTTGGTTGAGAGTATATCTAGTCATGATAAAGAAAATATATTAAGTATGGTAAATAGGGCTATTGATAGATATAAGGTAGATTTGGAAAAAGAAAAACCTACTTTGGATTTAGATGATGATAATATATTTTCTTTTAATGATAATATAATAGGGAATGCTAAACTTACTTTAAATATTGAATTATCTAATATTAGTTTAATTTTATCAAGGCAGTCTAAACTATTAGAGTTATTATCTGAATTAGAAGGTTATAGAAAATTATTAGAAACAAAAGTAGAGAAAAGTACTGATAAGGAAGAATCTATTGAAGATATTATTACTAATATTGTTTATTTAGCATCACAAGTTGATTTGAATACTAAAAAAGAAATATTAGATAAGGTTAATTATTATTTAGAAGAACCTAGGAATAATTATCAAAAAGAGTTAGAGAAAGATTTAAATTGTAATGTAGGTTTGGTTGCTATAAAGGAAGTTGAACCGAAGCAACAATTACATTTAAATTTATCTAATTATTTAGATGAAGTAAGAAGAAAGACTAAAAGTATTATGCCTTATGTTACATTAATGAATAGTTTAAAAGATAAGAATGATGTTCAAAAATATGTAGATGATGATGGAATAATTAGTTTAATAAATAATATTAGATATGTTATATTGCAATTTAATGATAAAAGTATGCAAGAAAAAATTAATATTAAATTTGATGAAATATGTAATGAATGGATTATGAAAATAGATAATATTCTTTTAAATGGTAATGAATGTAAAAATGAGTATCAAAAATTTGAAATTGATTTTAGAAAAGATTTGCAATTATTTTTAGAAGAAATTAATAGATGTTCTATTCCAAATGATTTATTTAAGTCACTTAATATATGTTTAAGCATTTTAAATGAAGAAGAGATGGGAGAATATAGAGATACTGTAGAAACACTTCTTGTTAAGGATATTCTAGAGGCGATGGATGTTGATTATTTTGGTATAGAAAAAAAGAATGAAGTAGTTATTAAGTTAATAAAAATAATAAATAAATATTTTGAGGATTTGAGATATTTTGTTAATGAAAAAGATAAAGATATTGAAGATATAAAAAAGAAATTGCATATGGATTTGGTGGGGATAAAATTTAAGATTGATAAGTATTTATCAGATAAAGTAGGACATGATAGTATTTATATTGAGAGTAATATAGAGAAAAAAAGATTAATAAAAAAGAAAGATACATCTATATATTAGGTGTATTTTTTACATGAATAAGTATCTATTTAAGTATTTTTTTGTATAGGTTTCTTGCTATTAGTTTCTTTGAATGTTATAATAAGTTTACGAATTGAGGTGAAGTATGATGAGAGCTTTTGAAAAAATTAGTTTTGAACAGTTTAGTAAAGATGTTAGTAATGATAAGGATTTGTATGATAGTTATGAACTACCTAAGAGAGCAACGAAGAATTCTTGTGGCTATGATTTTTATGCGATAGAAGATGTCATCCTTCATCCTGGAGAGATAAAGAAAATTCCAACTGGTTATAAAGCTAAGTTTATGAGTGATGAGATGCTTATGATGGTAATAAGAAGTAGTATGGGATTTAAATATAATGTACGGATGTGTAATCAGGTTGGTATTATTGATAGTGATTATTATGGTAATCCTAATAATGAAGGTCATTTGTGGGTGGCTTTACAAAATGAGGGTAATGTTGATTATGAAATAAAGAAAGGAACTGCTTATTGTCAAGGAGTATTCTTTAAGTATTTGACTTGTGGAGATAAGCCTTCAACTGAAAGAGTAGATGGAATAGGTAGTACAAATAAATAAGAGAAAGAGTGATTGTATATGGGTAAGAATAATTTTTATATAAGTACAGCGATTGCTTATACGAGTAGTAAGCCACATATTGGTAATACTTATGAAGTAGTATTAGCAGATGTTATTGCTAGATATAAGAGATTGCAAGGATATGATGTTTATTTTCAGACTGGTACTGATGAACATGGTGAAAAGATTGAAATTAAGGCTAAAGAGGCGGGAGTAAGTCCTCAAGAGTATGTAGATGGTATTGCTAACCAAATTAAGGATATTTGGAAGATTATGAATACTAGCTATGATAAGTTTGTTAGAACAACAGATAAGGTTCATGAGAAAAAGGTTCAAGAAATTTTTAAGAAATTTTATGAACAAGGAGATATTTATAAGGGTGAATATAGTGGATTATATTGTACACCTTGTGAGTCTTTTTGGACTGAGAGTCAATTGGTAGATGGTAAATGTCCTGATTGCGGTAGAGAAGTAAAGGAGGCTAAAGAAGAAGCTTATTTCTTTAAGATGAGTAAGTATTCTAAATGGTTAGAGGAATATATTGAAAGTCATCCGCATTTTATAGAGCCAGAGGCTAGAAAAAATGAAATTATGAATAATTTTATTAAGCCTGGACTTCAAGATTTATGTGTATCTAGAACTAGCTTTAAATGGGGCGTTCCAGTTTCGTTTGATGAAGAACACGTTGTATATGTATGGATAGATGCTTTATCAAATTATATTACGTTCTTAGGATATGATGTTGATGGTAATCATAAAGATGAATTTAAGAAGTATTGGCCAGCGAATATACATTTGATTGGTAAGGATATTTTGAGATTCCATACTATTTATTGGCCAATTATGTTACATGCACTAGGTTTAGAGTTACCAGAGAAGATATTTGGCCATCCATGGCTGTTGTTTGGTAATGATAAGATGAGTAAGAGTAAGGGTAATATTGTATATGCAGATGACTTAGTTGAAGAATATGGCGTAGACGCGATTAGATATTATATGATTCATGAGATGCCTTTTGCTAGTGATGGAACATTTACTAATGAATTATTAGTTGAGAGTATTAATAGTAATTTGGCTAATGTATTAGGTAATTTAGTTAATAGAACTATTGGGATGATAAATAAGTATTTTGATGGAGTAGTAGAAGATAAAAATACTTATGAGGATATTGATGAAGAGTTAAAGACTTTGGTATTAAATAGTAAAGCATTAGTAGATCAAAGAATGGATAATTTAAGAGTTGCTGATGCAATAGATGTTATATTTGAAATATTTAGAAGATGTAATAAGTATATAGATGAGACTATGCCTTGGGTATTAGCTAAAGATGAGAGTAAGCAAGATAGGTTAGCAACAGTACTTTATAATTTAGTGGAAGCTATTAGATATGGTACGGTTATGTTACAAGCTTTTATGCCTGATACGGCAGAAAAGATATTTGAACAAATTAATACTGATAAGAAAGATTTTGATACAATGGATAAGTTTGGTTATTATGAGAGTGGTTCTAAAGTAGGTGTAGCTCAAGTATTATTCCAAAGAATTGATACTAAAAAATAAATAAAAAAGAATGGTTATCATTATTATTGATTTCCATTCTTATTTTTTTGTTGATTTGGTGGCATTTTACAAAAATCATCCATTGTAACATTTAATATTTGGCTTAGTCGATATAATGTGATGACACTGATACCTTGATTAATTTTATTACTTTCTAGGTTTCCAATGAGAGCAGTTGAAACGTTGGCTTTTTCGGCTAATTGTTCTTGTGTCATTTTTTGATGTTCTAAATTGTATAGTTGTCTATAATATTTTACATTTTTACCAATTATGTTAAATAATTCTTCTTCTTTTATAGCCATTATTTATCACTCCTAATAATATTTTCTCATTATTGAAAATAATTATCCATAAATTATAAGTGATATTTTATCACTATCAATATATTTTTATCATTTACAATGATAAAAATATATGTTATTATTTATATAGAAAGGAGTGTGGAGTAATGAAAAAAATTTCAATGATTATTATTTGTTTTGTAATGATGTTTACATTAGTTGGTTGCGATAGTGGTGCAGAAACTAGTAATAATCCTAGTGGAACATCAGAAAATTCTAGTACTGAGAATACTAAGAAATCATATGGACTTAATGAAGATGTTTATATTACTAATAGTTCTGGGGAATATAAATTGAAAATAACTGGTATAAGTGAAACAAGTGATAGAAATGAATTTTCTGATAAAGTTGCTAATCGTGTAATTATTATTTCTTATGAATATGAAAATATTTCTTTAGAAGATGATTTGAGTATTGATGATTGGAATTTTAAAATCTATGACAAGGATAATAATGTAATGGAAACATATCCTGTTGATACTAAATATGGTGATTCTATAGGACAAGGTAGAAAGGCTACCGCTACTGTTGCTTATGCTTTAAATAATGATAGTAACTATATTGAAGTTGAATATTATGATAATATGTTTAATTCTAAGTCAGATTGTGTTTTTAAATTAGAATGGTAAGGAGTGAATTATAATGTTTAAAGGAAGAAGTAAAGCTTTATTTATTGCCTCTTTATTAATTACTATTTATGTTATTTATTTGATTGTTTATTTTGGTTCTTCTATTTTTGTTGAAGATTCTGCTGAGGCTTTAGGTGGAGCTTTAGCTACTGCTTTAGTTACACCTCATATGTTTATATTAGGTTTAGGGGGCATTTTTGGTTGGTTAGGTTTTTTTGCTAAAAAATCATGGGCTGCTTTAGTAGCAGCAATATTATATTGTGTTGGAGCTTTACTATTTATGATTTATATAATTTTTGTAATTCCGTCTATTATTTTAGGATTTATTGGTTATTCTAAGCAAAAAAAGTTAAATAGTAGTAATTAGTAATTATTGAGAATGGGAACTTGTAGAAATATAAGTTTCTTTTTTCAGATATATAATTTTTTTGTTAAATGTACTTGTTTAATCATAATAAATGTTGTTAATGGATAAGCTATATAAAAAATAGATTATAGTTATATTATTTATAAGATAGTAAAGTAAATTTAAGTATTTTAAACAAATAAATAAAATTTCGACATATTTTTATATTTAATAGTGTTATGATAGATTTACAAAAGTTAAATGTAAATTTTTTAAAGTTGTTTTAGTTTCATTTACATTATAATTATAAATTGGTATTATTAGGTTAGTGGTATTGCAGTAGATAACAAATTAAGAAAGGAACGAAATGCAATGCTTGAAAAAATTAAAAATCAAGAAAATGTAATCATGGTATTTTTTGTAGTAACATTAGTTAGTGTTGGAACATATGTAGTTATGGAAAGAGATGTAATTGATGTTATTTATTTAGGAGTATTGATGTATTATTTTGTTAGATTTTTAAGGATTCGTAAAAATGGGAAGTAGGAGTTATTATGTTGGTTGATACACATTGTCATGTTTATTCGGAGTATTATGATAATATTGAAGAAGTTATAAAGAGATCAAGAGATGCTGGTGTTGGTATGATGGTCGTTAATGGAGTGGACAGAAAGAGTAACGAAGAGATACTAAGGCTAGTTAAAGAGTATGATATTGTGTATGGAGCTTTGGGCATTCAACCAGAAAGTGTAGAGACTGCTACGGAAGAAGATTTTGATTTTATTGAGAAACATATTGGTGATGATAAGATAGTCGCTATAGGGGAGATAGGTCTTGATTATCATTATGATATAGATAGAGAAAAACAAAAGGAGGTATTTAAGAGACAATTAGAAATTGCTAAGAAGTATAATAAACCTGTTATTGTTCATAGCAGAGATTGTATACAAGAGACATATGATATACTAAAATTGTCGAATGTTAAGGGGATTATGCACTGCTATAGTGGTAGTGTAGAGATGGCTCGAGAATTTGTTAAGATAGGTTTTTATCTTGGTATTGGAGGAATTGTTACATTTAAGAATGCGGTGAAATTATTGGATGTCATAAAGGATACTTCTTTAGAATATATTGTATTGGAAACAGACTCACCTTATCTTTCTCCTGAACCATATCGAGGCAAGGTTAATGAACCTGCTAATGTGCATGTTATCTTACAGAAAATTTGTGCTATAAAAGGCTTAGATTATATGGAAGCTTCTAGAGTTACGACTGAGAATGTATTACGCTTGTTTGACAAATAGCTTATATTATGATAGAATATTAATTGCCTGAGAGATAAAATAAGAGGTGATTTAATGAAGAAAATAGTGTCTAATGTGTTAATTGTGTCTACACAATTAATAGTTGGGGGTCTATTTTTGTTTATGTTATTTTCAGATAGCAATGAGGATAATCGAGTTGTAGTTGTAGAAAACAATAATTTAGATAAGATGGCTGATGCTGTTTCTGAACTTTTTGTTGTGGATCATGCAGTAGTTGTGGATATTGATAAGCAAAAAGAAGAAGAACTTGTTGCGGCAGAAGAGAAAAAGAGATTAGAAGAAGCAGCGGCAGCGAAGGCTGCGGCTGAAGCAGAGGCGGCGGCAAAGGCGGCTGCGGAAGCGGAGGCTCAAAGAAAAGCACAAGAAGAAGCGGCAGCGAGAGCTGCAGCTGAGGCGGAAGCGGCTAGAAATCAAGTTGTTGTAGATGCTACTGGCTATATTTCGAAACCTGCAGCTGGTTTTAATGTAACGACTGGTAATAAAACTTATGTATTAGATGATAGTCAATTTGCAATTCTTGCTAAGGTTGTTAGTTGTGAAGCTAATAAGAGTAGTAAAGATGATGTTTTGGCGGTTATGTCAGTTATTTTAAATCGTGCAGATCGAAATGGAATTGATCCTGTGTCTGTAGTAGCGGCTCCATATCAATTTTCTTGTTATACTGGTGAAGGAATTACGCCTAGTGCGACTGTTGCTAGTGTAATGAGAGATGCTTTAAATGGTGTTAGAAATAATAACTATTATGGCTTTAGAAGCTGGTATAGTTCTGGTTATAGTAGTAATTATATTATTGAAGGTGGTAACCGTTACGCTTAGGGAAGACTTTTTAAGTCTTTCTATTTTTTTTATTTTTTGATATAATTGTGAGTATGAAATGTTGGGGTGAATTTGATGAAGCAATTTCAATTTAAGAAATCATTGGGCCAAAATTTTTTGAACGACAAAAACGTTATCAACAAAATTGTGGAAAGTGCTGATATTGATAAACGTACATTAGTGATAGAGATTGGTCCTGGTGGTGGTGCAATAACGGAATTGATGGTGCCGAAGGCTGGGCATGCATTATTATATGAAGCTGATAGTAGATTAGAGAGTCATTTGAATGAATTACTTAAAGGTAATGATAATTATGATATTATAATAGGAGATTTCTTGAAGGCTGACCTAGGAGGAGATTTAATTAAGTATTCTTATGATAAGTTGTATGTGGTGGCCAATCTTCCTTATTATATTACCACACCTATTATAATGAAATTTGTCGAAGAATGTATTTTACCTGAAAAAATGGTAATTATGGTTCAAAAAGAGGTTGCTTATAGATTATCGGCTAGTGTTGGAAGTAGAGATTATGGTTCTTTGACAGTCTTTTTAAATTATTATTATGATATAAAAAAATTATTTGATGTTAGCAGAAATTGTTTTACGCCTAAGCCTAATGTTGATAGTGCAATTGTAGAGATGAAGCTTAAAGATAATAGACTAGAAGTATTAGATATGGATTTATTTAAAAGATTAGTTAGAGATAGTTTTTTATATAAGAGAAAAACGATTCGTAATAATTTGAAGGGTTATAATTTAGAAGTTATTGGAAATATTTTAGATAAATATGGTTTTAATCTTAGTGTTAGAGCGGAAAATTTAGAGTTAGAGATATTTGTAGAGATGGCTAATGAATTAGCGAAAAATAGATAGTTTTTATTTTATTAAGGAAGGGTTTTGATTGAGGTGAAAGTGCTTTTTTTAGATATAGATGGTGTTTTGAATACTGCTGATACCGAAGAAAAGGCTAATAGTATTGTTTATATTGATGAGTTTAGGGTAGAATACTTAAGACAAATAGTAGAAGTAACTGATGCTAAAATTGTTTTATCTTCTTCAAATAGGGTGCATTTTAAGAAAGTTTATGATAAAGTTGTTCCTGTTAGTGATAGAGATTGCTATGCTCCAGATTTTATTAATATTTTAAATAAATATGGTTTGTCTTTATATGATGTAGTACCAATTATAAAAAATGTTTCTGGTAAAGAGGTAAAAAGACAAGATGAAATAAAGAGGTGGCTATTACAACATGATGATGTAGAAAGCTTTGTTATATTAGATGATGAAACAACTTTTCTTATGGATTTTGTAGATACAAATTTAATTAAGTTAAATAATCTTCCGATTGGTGAAATGGTTTGTGATATGAGAGATAGTATTGGTCTTGGTGAAGAACATATTAAACTAGCTATTGATATTTTAAATAATAAAGATATGAATAAAAAGCGTGTAAGAGGAAAATAAATTTTGTTATAAACTATAATTTAAAGTTATGTTAGAGATGTACTAATAAAAAGTAGTGCATTTTTTAAAATGATTATAAGGTAATTAAATCCTATTATTAATATTTAATTGTTTTATATTTTGTGATATGATATATTTATAATAGGAGGTAACGTAGATGAAAAAGAATATTAATTTAAATAAAGTAGGTTTTTCTTTAGTTGAATTATTAGGAATTATATTTATAATATCTTTAGTTGGTTCGATTGCTATTTATAGTGTTGTTAGTATTATAAATAATTCGAAAGAAAAAAGTTATAAAATGGTTGTTGATAATGTTGAGAAAGCAGCTGAAAATTATGTTGTAGAAAAAAATACTTTTTGGATAGATAATGGGGAAGGAGAATATTATTATCAATGTATTAGTGTTCAAAATTTAATTGATATGGGATATTTTAAGAATGATTTGCTAAATAGTAATATATCAAATAATAGAAAAATTGTTGCTGAGGATAGAGTTTTAGTTAAAAAAACTAAAGATTCTAAGGCGATAGCATCAAGCGAGTTATTGCTAGATAATACTTATGATAGTTGGTGTAATTATGTACCTGAAGAAGAATTACCTGAAAATAATGTTGAAGGAAATATAATTTTTAAAGTTGTTTCTTCTGAAAGGTTTAGTAAAGATGTAGAAATTAAATATAGTTTATCTAATGTTAGTAATGATATGTTATCTGATTATACTTATCATTATGAATTGTTGGATAAGAATAAGAAAGAGTCTAATAACTTTACTTCTAGTGAAGAAGTTGTTAATATTACTGTAAATGAAAGTGTTAAGATACATGCTGAAATAAGGAATGGTTCTGTAGTAATTTTTGAGGACATTTATGTAGTTAATATAGAAGGGGTTGGTGATATAGAGAGTCCAATATTAAAAATAGAACCATTTGGTAATATTGTTAATATGTCAAATGATAAAAAGATTACTATTAAAGCGATAGATGAAGATAGTGGTTTGAAATTAGGAGATCATACAATTAATTATTTATTTACGACAGAAGAGATAAATTCATGTAATGCACTTATAGCGGACAGTAATGTGATGAGTATTAATATGACGGTTGAAAAGGGAGAAGAACATGAAGATACGGTTACTATTAGTATACCGGATTATGCATTAAAAACTCCTAGTGATTTAAATTTATATGCATGCAGTAAAAATTTGAGTGATCAAGCAGGTAATTTATATCAAGGAATTGTTAAAGATTCTTTAAAAGTTTATGATTTAGAAAAAACGACATCAACAGCATTATTCTATCTACCATCTGTTTTGAGTTGTGAAGAAGATACTTGTAGTTTAGGCTCAGGTGGAAACTTTCTTGCAAATGGTGTTAGTTTGAAAGCAGATACTAATTTTTATTATTTATGGAGTCAACCTATGAATTTATTTAAAATGTATAGTTCGGATTGGCCATTTGTTGGAGCTTATGTTGCTTTAGATGATGTTAAGAATCTATTCCAAAATGCCGGTGATGAACTTTACAATGAAGCTTTAAACAGTGCAGAGGTTATATTTGATGATGGTACAGGTACTAAATATGTATTTGGTTATATCCCACTTGAAAATAGAATGGGAGCAACGAAAACGTGTTTAACAACTATTCCTTGTAATTAAGATTGTTTAAGAACTAGTTTTAGTTCTTTTTTTTAAGTTTAAGAATATAGTTTTATAGGTGGTAATATGATTAGAATAGGAGACTATGTTACTAGGAAGTCTTATCAAAATGACATTGTTTTCAAGGTTATTGATGTTCAAGGAGACAATTTTATTTTGTGTGGTGCTTGTGTTAGACTGTTAGCGGATAGTCCTGAAGGAGACTTGCTGCTTTACGATGAAAAGATAGAAGAGGATGATTTTGGAGAGCAAATAATAGAGTATAAGACTTTAGATAGAAATGAATATTTTTATTTACCAGGTAAGGTGTTGCATATCGATGGGGATAAGGAATTTTTAGAGAAGTGTATGTTATTTTACAAAAAGAATAAAATTAAAGCTTATGGAGTATATTCATTGGAAAGTGCTCTTCCTGATAATATTCGTGGTTATTTAGAAAAATATAATCCAGATATTTTAGTTATTACTGGTCATGACGCTATGTATAAGAAAAGAAGGAGTAATGGTAGTTATAAGAATACAGATAATTTTATTAAGGCGGTTCATGAAGCGAGGAAATTTGAAAAGTCACATGAAAAATTATTGATTATTGCTGGAGCATGTCAATCTAATTATGAGGAGTTGATTAGGGCGGGGGCTAATTTTGCGTCTAGTCCGAAGAGGATTAATATTCATGCTTTGGATCCGGCGATAGTAGCAACGTCTTTATCTTTTTCCGATAAGAATAATAATATAGATTTAATTCATATTTTAGAAAAAACTAAATATGGAGTGGAGGGGATGGGTGGTATTATAACTAAGGGTACAATGTATATTGGTTATCCTAGAGAATAGGGGGAAATTTATGACGATAGAAAAGATTAGGAATAATATTCATAATAATATGGGGAATGTGGCAGTAATTACCCATAATGAAGGAAGGAATAGGATTTTGGAGTATGAAGGTAAGGTTATTGAGGTATATCGAAATATATTTGTGATTTTAGATAAAGGAAGTAAAAAGAGTTTTAGTTATCATGATGTTTTAACGGATACTACAAGAGTGTCTTTTAAAATGTCAAAATAAATGTAAAGTTTTGGAAAAATATTGACAAGTATTATATTCCTAATATAAAATGTAATTGGAAAGTAAAAATTTCTAGAAGGAGAGTTGATACATAATGAAGATAACTTCAGTTACTGTACACAAAATTGAAAAAGAAAATTCTCGTATGAAAGGAATCGCAGTTGTTACTCTTGATGATTGTTTTGTTGTTAAGGGTATTCGTGTTATAGATGGTGATAATGGTTTATTTATTGCCATGCCTAGTAAGACTACTGCTACTGGTGAACATACTGATATAGCACATCCTATTAATAAAGAGACAAGAAAAATGTTTGAGGATGCTATTATTGAAGCTTACAATAATGCTGAATAATGGAATTTTAGGAGACTTCTAATAAATGGGAGTTTCTTTTTTTGTTAAAATGCTTATTTAGTGTTTATCTTTATTATTTTTAGTATAAATGGTTTTAGTATGGGAAGTTAAAAATAAGTATTTTGTTATAAAAAAATCATGATTAAGGATTATTAGCATAAATTTAAGTAGGAGGATAGACTATGGATAAGGTAAAAGAAATGGAAAATAGTTTTAATCATGGTATTTCGATAGCAGAAAGAAAGAGTGTTTTAGTTACAGGTGTAAAGAAGATAGATAGTTTTGATAATGAGGAGTTTTTGATGGATACAACACTAGGGTATTTGGTGATTAAGGGAAGTGAACTAGAGATTATTAAATTGGATACATATCAGGGAAATGTTTCAATTAAAGGGAATGTCGATAGTCTAGCTTATGTTAATAAGGATATGAAGAAGGATAAGGAAGAATCTTTCTTGAATAAGTTGTTTAAGTAATGGTATTAGGGGTACAAATAATATCTTTAGTTGTATCATTAGGGTATGGGATATTTTTTTATTTAATGTTAGAATTAAATGCTAGGTTTATTTATTCTAGTCATCTATGGGTTAGAATAGTTGGTACTTTGTTGTTTGTTATGTTTCATACGTTACTTTATTTTTTGATATTAATGAAGATTAATTGTGGATATGTGCATATTTATTTCTTTCTTTGTATATTGGCTGGCTATGAATTATGTAAAGTAGTTTATAAAAGGTTTGTCAAAAAGGGAAAGGTATGATATACTTTAGTTGTTAGTTATAGAAAAAGTAGGTGATAAATGTGGTTAAAAAACATAAGGGATATACGGCTAAAACTAAAGGTAGAATGTTTGTTATATTTTTGTTTTTTGGTGCTATTATTGCTACTTTGGGTTATACATTAGTATTTAATTTGAAACAAGTAAATGATATGAAAAAAGAGCTAGCTGCTTTAGAAAAAGAGAAAGTTTCTTTATTAGAGGAAGAAGAAGCAACGGAGGCAGATATAAAAAGATTGTCAGATCCTTTGTATGTGGCTAGATATGCTAGAGAGAAATATTTATATTCTAAAGAGGGAGAAATAATTTTAAGAATAGAGGAATAATAGTTAATTTTATTTTAGAAAAAAATATTATTGTTTAATATATAAATAAAAAACAGATATTAGTTTAATGGCTAAATATCTGTTTTTTATTTATTCTTTAGATTGTTCTTTTTTACTTTCTTTGTTGTCAGAAGTTTTTTCTTCAACTTCTTCTTTTTCTTCTTTAGGAAGATGTCCATGTTCTACTAGGTAGTCAATTTGTTCTTTGGTGATTGTTTCTTCTTCTAATAGAGTGTTAGCAATTAAATCTAATAAATCTTTGTTTTTAGTTAAGATTTTTTTAGTTTTTTCGTAACATTCATTAATGATATCACGCATTTCTTCATCTATTTCATGGGCTACAATATCAGAGATGTTTCTGTTTTTAGTGTAATCTCTTCCTAGGAAAGTATTTCCAGAAGGTTCTTCTAACATCATTGGTCCAAGTTTACTCATACCATATTCAGTTACCATGCTACGGGCAATTTTAGTGGCACGTTTGAAGTCATCATGAGCTCCAGTTGTAACTTCATTAAATTCGATTTCTTCAGCTACACGTCCACCTAATAGACCACTGATTGATTCAAGTAATTCTTGTTTTGTGCTAGTGAATGTTTCTTCTTTTGGTGTCATCATTGTATAACCACCAGCTTGTCCTCTTGGGATGATAGTTATCTTTTGAACATCATTAGCACCTTCTAATTTAAGTCCAACAACCGCGTGTCCAGCTTCGTGGTACGCTACTAAACGTTTTTCTTTTTCGGTATATTTTTTAGTTACTTTGGCAGGTCCCATGATAACACGGTCAGTTGCTTCGTCAATTTCACTCATAGTAATAGCTTTTTTATTTCTTCTAACAGCAAGTAGAGCCGCTTCATTAAGTAAATTTTCTAAGTCAGCTCCGCTAAATCCTGGAGTTCTTTTGGCTAAGTATTCTAAAGTGATATTTTTATCTAATATTTTGTTTTTAGCGTGAACTTTTAAGATTTCTTCACGAGCGTTTTTATCAGGTAATCCAACCGTAACTTGACGGTCGAATCTTCCAGGTCTAAGTAGGGCTGGATCAAGAACGTCAGGTCTATTAGTTGCAGCGATTACGATAATACCTTCATGAGGTCCAAAACCATCCATTTCAGTTAATAATTGGTTTAGTGTTTGTTCTCTTTCATCATGTCCGCCACCTAGACCGGTTCCTCTTTGACGACCTACAGCGTCGATTTCATCGATGAATATTAAACAAGGGGCATTCATTTTAGCTTGTTTAAACATATCTCTAACACGAGATGCTCCAATACCAACGAATAATTCTACAAAATCAGAACCGCTAATATAATAGAATGGTACTTTAGCTTCACCTGCGACAGCTCTAGCTAATAAGGTTTTACCTGTTCCGGGAGGGCCTACTAATAAGACACCTTTGGGAATTCTTGCTCCCATAGCTTGGAATCTTTTTGGATTTTTTAAGAAATCAATTAATTCTTTAACTTCTTCTTTTTCTTCAGTAAGGCCGGCTACGTCTTTAAAGTTAGTTTTAGTTCCTTCTTCTAGTAGTCTAGCTCTACTTTTACCAAAATCCATTGATTTGTTGTTGCCACCAATTTGTCTTGTAAATAACCAAAATGTTGCTCCAACTAATAATGCTAATGGAACTACTTCAAGTAAAAATGATAACCATTCTGATGAATTAGGATCTTCTTCAATAGTTAAAATAAAGTCATTTTTATCTGAAGCATCTGATATTTTAGAAATAAATTCATCAGACTTTGGTAGTGTTAATACAAAAGTTTCTGTTTCGTCGTAGTCTTTTAATTTACCAGTTACTTCGTAAGTATCACTACTTATTTTAGGTACAATATTTAATTCTGTAATTTCATTGCTTTCTAATTCTTCAATAAATTCATCATATGTTAGTTCGTTTACAGTAGTATTAAAATTATTGAATACAAGTAAACAAATAATGATGAAGCAGAATAGAAAAACATATGGGAATAATCCTTTTTTTACTGTTTTATTATTCATTATTTTCCTCCTTTTTGCAGTACTTTAGTATTATATCATAAAATTCATCTTTTTGACTATTAAATTTGGACTTTTTTAAGTTTGGTATCCAAATTATTTGGTCGTTTTTGTCGACTAAGATAGGATAAGAGTCCCTTAACTGTTTAGGTACTTTATTTTCAATGAATATTTCTTTTACTTTTTTCTTACCATTTAGTCCTTTAGTGGCGATGTAGTCACCTGGTTTACGGTTTCTTATATATAAGGGTAAGTTTAATGATGTAGAATCTAGTCGACAGATATCATTACCATTTTCTTGACATTCGTCAATTTTTTTGATGATACTATTACCGATAGTGTTGATATTTTGTAAAGGTAGTTTATAATCAGTATTTTTGTTATCTAGATTATTTTCCAAATATAGATAGTCATAAGATTTGCGAATAATTTTATTTAGAGGAAGATTGATAGTTAAATTAGGTTTGTTACTATTAATTAGGGTTAAGATATTTTTAATATGTTGTTCTTTAATAATATTAGGTTGATTTTGGTAAGAGGTATTTAAAAATTTATAAAGTAAGTTTTTTTGTAAGAAGGGATGATAATTTTTAAATACTTTTATATCGAGGGTATTATTATTAATAATCATAGGGTAGATAGATAATATTTCTTCTTCTAAATAAGCATTATATTCTAATAAGGTTTTAGAATATGTTAAGAATTGTTTATGAATATTAGGATTTTCTTTTTTTAGTAAGGGAAGGATGGTGTGTCGATAGCGGTTTCTAGTATAGGTAGTATCTTCATTTGATTGGTCAATATAGTATTTAATGTTGTGAAATTTGTTATAATCGATTAGGTCTTGTTTAGTGTATTTAAGGAATGGTCTAATAATATAGTAATTATTTTTTTTAGATATTTCTTTAATACCAGCATAGCCTTCTAAGTTAGAACCACGAGAGATTTTCATAAGTACTGTTTCAATTAAATCATCACCATGATGGGCTAAAAAGAGGTAAGGGGTGTTATATTTTTGTAGAATTTGTTTATAAAAGGCATAACGTTTATTTCTAGCTTCGTTTTCAAAGTTATTTTCGGTGTAGTTTTGGATGGTAGTTACTTCGAAGGTGATGTTGTTATTTTTACAAAAAGTACTTAAATAGTCTTGTTCTTCAAAACTTTGAGTGCGCTTGTTATGGTTAATATGGGCTACTACTAGTGGGTTGGGGGTATTATTTTTTAAGTAATGTAATAGGGCCATTGAATCAGGTCCAGCTGAACAACCTATAACAAGTGGAGTCGTAGTTGGTATAGTTATTTTTAATCTTTTTAATAAGTTATTTTTAATCATTGTTTACCTCCGTTTATTATTATAAATTATTTTCTTTTATATATAATGCTAATGGTATATCGCCTTGGGCTAGGTCATAATTTAAAATTTCTTCGCTTTTAACCCATTTATATTCTGAATGATCATGTAAATTGAAATCTCCTTCAATATATTTACAACTGTATAATCTTAAATCAACTGTTTTAGTTGGATATCTACAAATATTGTTGGTTATAAATTTATTAGCTTTTATTATTATCTCAAATTCTTCTTTAATTTCTCTTTCAATGGCGTGAAATTCATCTTCATCAGGTTCAACTTTACCGCCAGGAAATTCCCATTTACCAAGAGTATTAGAGTCTCCAGTTGAACGTTTTGCTATTAAAATTTTCTTTTCTTTTTTTATTAATGCTGCTACTACTTTAATCATTATTGTTTCCTCCCCCCAAATTATATCATATATTGTAGTGATATGGTTACTTTGTTAAGAGAATTTAAGGGTAAATTTTTGTAAATTAATGGTTATTTGGTTAGTGATTGACAAATATGAATTTAGAGATTATAATATCTTTGCGAGGTGGAAGTAAATAAAATGGAACCTATTGAAACGGTACCTTTCTCGTCGCTAATAGCGGGGATGTTATTAAAGACAAGAGAATTGAGTACTACTGATATTGTTAATATGATTAGTAAGTTGAGTGATTATAATATTCATGTTGAAGATGAAGAAGATGATTTGGATTATTTAGGTTTATGTGTAGAGATTGGTCCAAATTATAGATTTTCTTTAAAGAAAGATATGAATTATGATACTAAGCTTGATGATAATATTACGGTATATATGTTTTTGTTAAATATAGCTGGGCCTGTTTTGCTTTCTTTTTTAGGATTAGATTGTGCTAGTGAGTTTATTGAAGAGGAACATATTAATAAAGAAGAAGTGGAAAAGGTAAGTTATAATTTTTTAACGAGAGTAAAAATTAGAGTGAGAAATAGGCGAAATAAATTAAATAATGGTAATAATTTGAATAAAATTATTGTCTAGTAGTTATTAAATCGTCTAGAAATGATGTTTGTAATGGTGCAAATGTCATTTTTTGTTGTAATTTTTCTTTATTTTTATGAAAAAGTTTGATACAATGTATTTTGTAGGAAATAAAGGTGAGTATTAATGGGAAAAGTAATTGCAATTGTTAATCAAAAAGGTGGCGTTGGTAAGACAACAACAAGTATTAATTTAGCGGCATCTTTGGGAGTATTAAAGAAAAAAGTATTATTAGTTGATTTAGATCCACAAGGGAATGCGACTACTGGTGTTGGTATCGATAAAGGTGCTATGCGTAGTAGTGTTTATGAAGTATTAGTGATGAAGAATACCATTGAGAAGTCAATTGTTAAGACAAAGAGTAAAAATTTAAGCATTTTACCTGCTTATTTAAATTTGGCTGGAGTAGATATGGAACTTATTGAATTAGAGAAGAAGTATCGTGCTGAAGGACAAAAATTTAATCGTGTACTTAGGTTAAAAGAGGAATTGGATAAGGTTAGAGATAAATATGATTTTATTTTTATAGATTGTCCTCCATCTTTAGGTATTCTTACAACTAATGCTCTTGGAGCTGCGGATAGTGTACTTATTCCTGTTCAATGTGAGTATTTTGCGTTGGAAGGGATTATGCAACTTATTAATACTATTATGTTAGCACAAAAGAAAGTTAATCCTAATTTAGATATTGAGGGAGTATTACTCACAATGCTTACTACTAATACTAATTTAGGATTAGAGGTAGTTGATAGTATTAAAGGATTTTTTAAGGAAAGAGTTTATGATACGATTATACCTAGATTAATTCGATTGGCAGAGGCTCCATCTCATGGTAAACCTATTTTGGAATATGAGCCTAGAAGTAGGGGAACTTTGGCGTATTTGAATTTAGCTAAGGAGGTTATAGAAAAGAATGGAACAAAAGAAGAAAGCGTTGGGTAGAGGATTAGAGCAATTATTTAGTACAGAGGTTTTAGATTTTAATACTTTTGAGGATAATATTATGGAGAGTGCTAGTGAGTCGGATATAGTTCAAATTCCTTTAGGGGAGATTAGACCTAATCCTTATCAACCAAGAAAAACTTTTGATAAAGAGGCTTTGGATGAGTTAGCAACTTCAATTAGGCATTATGGGGTATTTCAACCTATTATTGTTAAAAAAAGTATTAAAGGTTATGATTTAATAGCTGGTGAGAGAAGATTAAGAGCTTCTAAATTAGCGGGTCTTGAGACAATTCCAGCAATTGTTAAAGATTTTTCTGATGATGAAATGAGAGAAATTGCTTTGTTGGAAAACTTACAAAGAGAGAATTTGACTTCAATCGAGTTAGCCTGGGCGTATAAGGGTATTATTGATAGTTTACATATTAGACAAGAAGATTTAGCCGCGAAGATTGGTAAGAGTAGAAGTCATGTTACGAATACATTAGGGTTACTTAGATTACCTGATGAAGTTCAAGATATGGTAAGAGATAATAAAATGTCCATGGGACATGCAAGAGTACTTAGTAAGATTGAAGATGAGAATAAAGTAGAAGAACTTGCTAATAAGGTTGTTAAAGAAAATATTAGTGTAAGAGATTTAGAAGATATTTCTAGTAATAAGGAAATTGTTAAAAAGGTTCCAATTGTTAGACAACCAAAAGTGAATGAATATCAATATTTAGAAGATGAATTAAGAGATATTTTGGGGACTAAAGTAAAGATAGAGAATAAAAAGATTGAAATTTATTTTGATTCCAAGGTTGATTTAACACGAATTTTGGATATTTTAAATGTTAAAGTAGATTAGAATTTTGATTGCTAAAATGTAAGTACTGTGTGCTTATGTTTTTTTATTGGTAACTAATAGTTATCAAATTCACTTTGGGATGGTATTCTGTTTTCTAGAAAAAATTCATGTTTTACTTGAAAAAGGGATGTGTTAAAATGATGGTACGTCAATTTGAATGGTAGTTGAGTAGTAATGATAATTGTCGTAATTTGTAGTTTGGAAAAGTTTGCTTCGGTATACTGATTTAGGCTATAATAATTATTGTAAGGCATTACTAGAATGTGAGGTGGAGAATATTATGAATGGTAAAGTGAAATGGTTCAATAATGAAAAAGGATATGGATTTATTGATCATGCGACTGGTGAAGATATTTTTGTACATTATTCTGCTATTAAGCAAGATGGGTACAAAACTTTGTCTGAAGGCCAACTTGTTAATTTTGATTTGATTGAGACTCCAAAAGGGCTTCAAGCTATAAATGTTACTGCTACTATTGATTCAAAAATTATCAGTCATAACTAGTGTATCAAAAGAGATATGCTAGTTTTTTTATAGGGAAAAATATGTGTTTAATATTGTTTGGAAAAAATACAGTTGATTTATTTATTTTTAGTATGAATTGTGGTAAGATTAAAATAGATGGATAGTAAGGAAATAGAGGTGTGGTATTGATGAAAGAAATTGTAAGGTTAGAAAATATTAGTAAGTGTTATGTTAAAGATAAGTATGTTATTCGTGATTGTTCTTTAAGTGTTTATGAAGGAGAATTTTTAACGATATTGGGTCCTTCTGGGTGTGGAAAGACAACAGTATTAAGAATGATATCAGGATTAGAAATGGTTAGTGGTGGTAAGGTTTTTCTAGATGGTGAAGATGTTACAGAGATAGATGCGGTAAAGAGACCAGTTAATACGATATTTCAAAACTTTGCTTTATTTCCACATATGACAATTGAAGATAATGTCGGATATGGCCTTAAGATGAAGAAGGTACCTAAGAATGAAATAAAAAGAAGAGTAAAAGAAATGTTAGATTTAGTACAATTATCTGGCTACGAAAAGAGAAAACCATCACAACTATCAGGTGGAGAGCAACAAAGGGTGGCAATCGCTCGAGGTTTGATTAATAAGCCTAAGGTTTTGTTATTAGATGAACCTTTATCGTCGTTGGATTTAAAGTTAAAAAAACAGATGCAATTAGAGTTAAAGCGATTGCAAAAAAAGTTAGGGATTACTTTTATTTATGTTACGCATGCTCAGGATGAGGCTTTGACGATGAGTGATAGAATTATTATTTTTAAAGATGGTAAGATTGAACAAGAGGGAAAACCTAAAGAAATATATCATCATCCTAATAGTTTGTTTGTAGCAGATTTTATTGGAGATTCAAATATACTAAATGGTACGGTAATAAAGAAAACAGAAGTGTTTACAGTGATTAGGTTAGTTAATGATGATTATGTTAGAATTAAATCAAAAGAGTTTGAATTAGGTGATAAGGTTTCAATAGTAGTTAGACCAGAAGATATTCATATAAAAAGAAAGGATGCTAGTAATTGGTTAGAGGCTAAGGTTAAAGATGTTATTTATAATGGTAATTTTACTAGAGTTATAGCTATTTATCAAAATCAAGAAATTAAAATTAATACAGAAGTAGATGAGGAATATCATAAGGGAGATATTATTTATTTAGATTTAGATGAAAATTGGGTAACTTTAATTAGAGGCGATAACTTATGAAGAATAATAAATTAATGAAATGGGCCACGACATGGCCAGTGATTATTTACTCTTTTTTGTTAATTGTCTTGCCTTTAGTATATATATTTATTATTAGTTTTTTTCAGAGTGATAGTTATGGGGGAATGAATGTAACATTTACTCTTAAAAATTATTTGATGTTATTTGATTTAGTGTATATTAAAGTATTTTTAAAGTCATTTCTAATTGGTGGTCTTACAACTTTAATATGTATATTAATAGCTTATCCATTTTCTTTATGTTTAAGACGTCAAAGTGAGAAAGTTCAGAGTTTATGTATGATACTAGTTATTATTCCATTTTTGACTAATTCTTTGATTAGAACTTATGGTTGGATTGTTCTTCTTCGAAAGGAAGGAGTTGTTAATTCGTTTTTAAAAAGTATTGGATTAATCGAAGAATCAATTAGTTTTATGTATAATGATTTTGGGATAGTAGTTGGTCTTGTATATACACTACTTCCATTTATGATTTTGCCGATATATGGGGCAGTGTCAAAATTAAATAACAGTGTATTAGAGGCTAGTCGTGATTTAGGGGCGAATGGGATTCAGACTTTTTTTAGAGTAATTGTGCCTGAGACAATGTCGGGAGTTGTTAGTGGAATTTTGATGGTATTTATTCCGGCGATAGGTTATTTCTTTATTTCTGATATTTTAGGTGGAGGAAAGTTGATGCTGATAGGTAATTTGATTAAAAATCAATTCTTAACGGCTAGAAATTGGCCTTTTGGAGCGGCAACTTCTATTTTCTTAATAATAATTACTTTAGTTTTAGTTAAGCTTTATAAGAAAACAGGTGGTAATATGGATGATTTGGGAGGAATTTAGGTGAAAAATTGGTCTTCTAAAATAGTTATTGGATTGGTATTTTTATTTTTATATTTACCAATTATAGTGTTAATAGTATTTTCGTTTAATGATACGAAGTTGAATATTTTATTTGAAGGTTTTACCTTAAAGTGGTATGGGACTTTAGCAGAGAATCGAACATTATTAGAGGCATTTAAAAATACTTTAGTAGTGGCCATCATAAGTACTTTGATTTCAACTGTGATTGGGACAATTGGAGCCTTTGGACTTTCTAGATATGATTTTAAGGGAAAAAAACTTATTAATAGTCTTATTTATATACCGATTGTCATGCCGGATATAGTTATTGGTATTTCTTTATTGGCAGTTTACACTTTGATGCGTCTATCTTTAGGTATGTTTACATTAATTTTGGCACATATTGCCTTTTCGATTCCATATGTGTTAGTTAGTGTTAGGTCAACGTTAGAAGGAATGAATCCTTATTTGGAAGAAGCTAGTAGTGATTTGGGAGCGAGTGCGTTGCAGACATTTTTTAGGGTAACTTTGCCGACAATAGCTCCAGGTATATTAAGTGGAGCAATGTTAGTTTTTACACTTAGTATGGATGATGTAGTGGTTAGTTACTTTACAGCGGGTCCTGAAGCGGTGACATTACCACAATATATTTATTCGATGATTAAATCAGGAATTTCGCCTGATGTTAATGCTTTATTTAGTTTAATGTTATTAGTAACTTTAATAGGGCTTACAGTTTATTCTTTAATATTATTTAAAAGAAGGGTTAAAGTATGAAGAAGATATGGTTATTAATTGTTGGATTATTATTGTTGACAGGATGCACGAATAAGGAATATGAATCGTCAATTAATGTTCTTAATTGGTCTAGTTATATTCCTGACTCAGTAATTAGAGATTTTGAGAAAGAATATAATATTAAGGTTAATTATGCGACATATTCATCTAATGAAGAGTTACTAGCTAAAGTATCAGGGGTAGGAGAGGGAACTTATGATTTAATCTTTCCTAGTGATTATATGGTCGAGATTATGAGAAATAAGGGATTAATACAAAAAATAGATAAGAATAGATTATCTAATTATGGGTTGATTGATAGTCAATTTTTAGAATTAGATTATGATATTGATAATGAGTATTCAATTCCGTTTTTGGCTTCTAGTGTGGTATTAGCAGTTAATACTGATATTGTTAAAGATAAAATTAATAGTTATAATGATTTACTTAATAGTGATTATAAGGATAGTATAGTGCTAATTGATGATACAAGGATAGTTATTGGTAGTGCTTTGATGGCTTTAGGGTATGATATGAATTCGACTAATAATTATGAATTAGATAGGGCTAAGGAATGGCTATTGGATTTGAAGCCTAATATAAAGGCGTTTGATAGTGATAGTCCAAAAAGTTTCTTGATTTCTAAAGAGGCTAGTATTGGATTGATGTGGAGTGCGGAGGCAATACTAGCTAAAAGGGAAAATCCTAGTATTGAGATTATTGTTCCAAAGGAAGGGCAAACTATTAGTATTGATAATTTTGCGATAATGAGGGGAAGTAAGAATGTTTCTTCAGTATATTTATTTATTGATTATATATTGAGTAGTGATGTAATGGAGAAAATAGTTATGGATTATCCTTATTCTAGTGTTAATACTATTACTAATAGAAGAATAGTTTTGTATAATGATATGGGGGCTGAGTATTTAAAGGTACAGAAATCCTTATCAGAGGCTGAAAGAGTTAGAAATATTGGGCAGTCTATATTACTATATGATAAAATATGGGCATCAATAAAGTAAAGAATGTAAATTAGACAGGAGGACGCTATGGATTTAAATTTTTGGATAGTACAAGGGATTGGAATTATTGCTTGGTTAGTGTTAGTGGCTAGTTATTATAGGGAAGATACTAATAAGATATTGGTGTTTCAGATTATAGCAACAGCGTTATATTGTGTACATTATTATTTATTAGATGCTTATAGTGGGTTATTTATTTGTGTTTTTGAAGTAATAAGAGATTGGTTATATTATAAGACTGACTGGGATGATTATATATTTTATGGTTCAATTCCGGTTTACATAATAAATGGGATTGTTACTTTTACGGGATGGTATGATTTATTGCCAGCATTTTCTAGTTTGTTAGATGGTTATACTTTAACTAAGAAAAAGAATATTGTAGTATTTGGGGCGATTATTTCTTATACGTCTTGGGTTATATATGATATTTTTGTGATGTCATATTCTTGTGCTATAACGGATGGAATAGTAGTGTTATCTAATTTGTCAATATTGTTATTTGATTTTAATCCGTTTAATCGTAAAAAGAAAGGAAAACAACCATTGTTATTAAAATAAGAGACATAATGTTTGTTTCTTTTTTTAGTTAAAGCACTTAATTATTCTTAATCTTTAAATATGGATTAGAGATGGTTAAGTATTTTTTTGTATATTATTATTATTTAAGTTTATTAAGTTAATGGTTATTTTCATTAATAATATTGAAAAAAAATTGGGAGCATGTTATAATTTTAGTGTAAAATAGGAAAGGAGTGGTATTTGAATGCCAAAAAAAGATTACATTACAACACAAGATTTTACAAAAGAAGAGATAATGGATATTGTAAATTTGAGTTTACTTATTAAAGCAAATATCAAAGCTGGATATCCGCTTAATGTTTTATATCATAAGACATTAGGAATGATTTTTGAGCAATCATCTACTAGAACTAGGGTTTCGTTCGAAACAGCGATGACTCAGTTAGGTGGACATGCTCAATATTTAGCACCTGGGCAAATACAGTTAGGTAAACATGAGAGTATGAAAGATACATCAATTGTTCTTTCTAGATTAGTTGATGTTTTGATGGCTCGTGTTCAACAACATAAGACAGTAGAAGAGTTAGCTCAATATGCTACAGTACCTGTTATTAATGGGATGAGTGATTATAATCACCCTACACAAGAGATGGGAGATATTATCACAATGTTTGAGCATTTACCTGAAGGTAAGAAAATTGAGGACTGTAAAGTAGTTTTTGTTGGTGATGCTACACAAGTATGTGCTTCATTGTCAATGATTGTTACTAAATTAGGTGGACATTTTGTTCATTATGGACCTAAAGGATTCCAACTAACTGATAGACCTCAATACGATGGAATCGCGGAGGAGAACTGTAGAGTAAGTGGAGGAACTTATTTAGTTACTGATGATCCAGAAGTTGCATTAAAAGATGCTGATTTCATCTATACTGATGTATGGTATGGTTTATATGAAGCTGAGTTATCAGAAGAAGAGAGAATGAAAATTTTCTATCCAAAATATCAGGTTAGTATGGATATGATTAAGAAATGTGCTCCAAATGTTAAATTTATGCACTGTTTACCAGCTAGTCGTGGAGAGGAAGTAACTGATGAGGTTATGGATAATCCGAAGGTTTCTATTTGCTTTGATGAGGCGGAAAATCGTCTTACAGCAATGAGAGGACTACTTGTATACTTTATGGGCAAGATGGATGAAACAGTTGCAATTTGTAAAAATAATTTAGGGAGAAAATAAGTATTATGGAAAAGAAGAAAAAAAAGTTTAAATTGTTTGATGCAATTTTAGCTACTGTATGTATTACTTTGGTTGCTGAATCAGTAATGCCTACAGCTGCAATTGGAAATTCGCAGTATTTTTGGTGGATTTTCTTGATTATTGCATTCTGTATTCCTTATGGAATGATTTCTGCTGAACTTGGTACTACATACCAAAGTGAAGGCGGAATGTATGATTGGGTTAAGAGGGCTTTTGGTGCTAAATGGGCAGCTCGTGTTGCTTGGAATTATTGGATTAATTTTCCACTTTGGATTGCATCTTTAGCGGTTGCTGTTACAGATGTTATTATGGGAATTTTAAATATTGAGTTATCTATTGTTTGGTTATTAGTATTACAACTTGGATATACTTGGTTAGTTAGTTTCTTAGGAACGCAAAGAATTGGTGAAAGTAAATGGATTGTTAATATTGGAACATTCTTTAAAATTGCTTTCATGGTAAGTTTAGGAATTTTAGGTATTTATGTTTATATTAAGACTGGAGAAAGTGCTAATCCTATTCATAGTGTAGCTGATTTATTACCTACAATGGATTTAGCGGGATTATCATTCTTATCAGTTATTATATTTAACTTCTTAGGATTTGAAGTAGTCGCTACTTTTGCTGATGATATGGAGAATCCTAAAAAAGAGATACCAAAAGCTTTAATTATTGGTGGCTCTTTAATGGCATTATTCTATGTATTACCTGCAACAGGTATCAATATTGCAATGAGCTTAGAAGATGCTGAAGCTGCTGGAATTACTGAAAGTTTCATGATTTTAATGACTAAGTTAGGTATGAATCCTGATTTTGTTAGAATCGTTGTTATTATGGTAGGTATGATGTTCATCTATACAATGGTTGCTAATATTGTTTCTTGGTCATTTGGTGTAAACTCAGTTGCTAAATACAGTGCTGATGATGGTGGACTTCCAAAAATATTCTCTAAAACTAATAAGGATGGAGTTCCATATATGGCTTCTATCTTAAATGGTGTTGTAGCATCAGTTATCGTTATTTTAGGAATTATTTTAGGAGAAGTAAGTGAAACTGCTAGTAACTTATTCTGGACATTCTTCTCATTAAGTTTAGTTACTTTATTAATTAGTTATATTCCGTTATTCTTAGCATTCTTAAAACTTAGAAAAGAAGATAAGAAAACGAAGAGAGTTTATGAAGTACCTGGAAGTGAAGGATTCATTAAAGTATTTGCTATTGTACCATTTATATTATTGGTATTAGGTGTAATATTTACATTATTTGGTGATTTCTCACCTGAATATATTAGTGAAAATATGCCATTAATTATTGGTGTAATAGTTTCATTTATTGTTGAAGAAATTTTAGTTTCTAAAGTAAAAGAAACAAAAAAGAAAGCAAAATAAGTTAGTAAAAGAAAATAGTTGTTTATTAACTTCTATTTTCTTTATACTATATAGTTAAATTTAGAAGAAAGAAGGGTATAAATGAAAAGATTAGATACAATTCCTAAAAAAGATGGATTTAGGATGCCTGGTGAATTTGAAAAACATGCTGGAACTTATATTATTTGGCCTGAAAGACCAGATAATTGGAGATTAGGAGGAAAGCCTGCTCAAAAAGTATTTACTGAAGTTGCTAGTGTAATTGGTAAATATGAAGCTGTTACAGTTATTGCTAGTGCAGGACAATATTCAAATGCTAGAGAAATGTTACCTAGTTATGTAAGAGTAGTTGAAATGAGTAATGATGATTCTTGGGTAAGAGATTGTGGGGCTACTTTCTTAGTAAATGATAAAGGTAATAGAAGAGCTGTTGATTGGTCATTTAATGCTTGGGGAGGATTAGTAGATGGATTATACTTCCCATGGGATAAAGATGATAAAATAGCACAAAAAATGTGTGAAATAGAAGGTGTTGATAGATATCGTTTAGATGATTTCATTCTAGAAGGTGGTTCTATTCATGTTGATGGTGAAGGAACTTGTATGGTTACTGAAGAATGTTTATTATCTGAAGGTCGTAATTCTCATTTAACTAAAGAAGAAATTGAAAAAGTATTATGTGACTATTTAAATTGTGAAAAAGTATTATGGATTCCAAGAGGTATCTATAATGATGAGACTAATGGTCACGTTGATAATATGTGTAATTTCGTTCGTCCTGGTGTAGTAGTATTAGCTTGGACAGATGATGAAAATGATCCTCAATATGAGAGAAGTGTTGAAGCATATGAATATTTAAGTAGTGTTACAGACGCTAAAGGAAGAAAATTGGAAATTCATAAACTTCTTACACCAACTCCTATTTTAATTACTAAAGAAGAAAGTGAAGGAGTAGATGCGGTTGATGGAACACTTCCTCGTCAAGAAGGAGACAGAATGGCTGCTTCTTATGTAAATTATTATACAGGAAATGGCTTTGTAGCTTTACCAGTATTTGGGGATCCTATGGATGAAAATGCAGTTAAAGTATTAAGTGAGTTATATCCAGATAGAAAGATTGAAACTATTTATGCTAGGGAAATCTTATTAGGTGGTGGAAATATTCACTGTATTACACAACAAGTGCCTAAAGGTACAGATAAATAATATATTATTGAGAGCACAGAAAACTGTGTTCTTTTTGTGTCAAATAGTTGTAATTTTATTGAATGTGGTAAAGTCTCGTGTTATACTGAAAATAGAAAGATGGTGAAAATATGAGTAAAATAGTTATTGCTTTAGGAGGAAATGCTTTAGGAAAAGATCCTAGAGAGCAATTAGAACTTTTAGAGTCAGTTGCTAAAATTATTGTAAATTTAGTTAAGGAAGGAAATAAGATAGTTCTTACGCATGGTAATGGTCCACAAGTGGGACAAATATTACTAGCAATGGATTATGCTGCTAATGGAGAAGCAGGTACGCCAGCAATGCCATTTCCTGAATGTGGCAGTATGAGTCAAGGATATATTGGTTATCAATTACAACAATGTCTTCAAGATGAATTAGAAAGACAAGGTATTGTAAAGGATTGTGCAACCTTAGTTACGCAAGTATTAGTTGATCCAAGTGATACTGCTTTCCAAAATCCGACTAAACCGATCGGAATGTTTTATAGTAAAGAGGAAGCTCTAGAAATCGAAAAAGAAAAAGGCTATACTTTTGTAGAGGATGCTGGAAGAGGATATCGAAGAGTTGTTCCATCACCTAAACCAATTAAAATTGTAGAAAAGAATATTATTAGACAATTAGTAGATAATGATAATATTGTTATTGCTGTTGGTGGTGGTGGAATACCAGTTATTAAGAGTGATAAAGAAAAATTATTAGAAGGAGTAGCAGCTGTTATTGATAAGGATCGTTCAGCAGCATTACTTGCTCGTGAAATAGATGCCGATATTTTATTAATATTAACAGCTGTTGATAAGGTTTACATTAATTATAATACTCCTGAACAGAAGGCTTTAGATGAGCTTACCTTGGAAGAAGCTAATGAGTATATTAATAGTGGTCATTTTGCAAAGGGAAGTATGTTACCTAAGGTAGAAGCTTGTATGGATTTTGTTAAAGGTAATGCAGGTAAAAAGGCTATTATAGGTTCATTAGAAAAAGCAAGAGAAGCTATTAATGGAGAATCTGGTACAGTTATTAAAGGGTAATTGTGATGATAAAAAAATAATATTTAGAAGTTAGTTTCTAAATATTATTTTTTAGGTTAAAATACTTAAAAGCTTGATGATTGGTATTAGATATAATTATGGTTAAAGACTTTTTAAGTATTTTTGGTTTAAAAATAAAAAAATTACATGGACTTTATTTCTAATATTAGTTATAATAGTTTTATGAAATGAGGGATATATATGTTAGATATTAAGTATGTAAGAGAACATGCAGATGATGTTAAAGAGAATATTAAGAAGAAATTTCAAGATAAGAAGTTACCTTTAGTAGATGAGGTAATTGAATTAGATAAGAAGATTAG
>JAFURK010000002.1 GCA_017480975.1 Bacilli bacterium | reverse complement strand
GAAAGTTGTATCACTTCTACCAATGTTATTTACTCCAAAAATCTGATAAACACCCTCTCGATAATCTAACACTGGACTTAATTCACCAATTTCTTTTTCTATTCCAGATTCACAATAAAAATATTCATCACTAAAATTAAATGTTAAAAGAGTATCTTCACTTTTCCAAACATATCTAGCATAAGTTACAACTAATATTAAACCAACAAAACCCAATACTCCTATGATGGTTCCCCATAACTTTCTACTATTAATCGGCATTAGCATCACCTACCTCTTTCATAACACAACTATTTTTATTTAATTCATTACTAGGTTTTCTAACTAATTCTTTTTTTGTTCCTGTATATAATTCAACTTCTATTTTTCCTTTAATTGCCTTTCCCAATAATTGACTTTGTTCTTCAACATTCAAACATTTACTTAAATCCTCTTCTTGACAAGAATCTGATAACCACATATAAAAATCATAATAATCATAAGTTGTTTTATCTTCATTAAATTCTTTTAAATCTTGTTGAATTGGTGTAAGTACTAATCTACCACTTTCAATAGTATCAAATTGATAATCTAAACTTCCCTCAGAAATAAGTTCTCCATTTTTAAATAATTGCCATTTTAAATAAGGACTAAGTAATTTACAATCTACTTCTAATCCTGCTAACGCAATATCATAAATAATATTATCAGCCTGATTAATCTCAGCCCCACCAACTAAAAAATCTATATGAACTACATTATTTTTTCTTTCTCTAATATTAGCATCTAAAACAGGTCTAAAGTCCAAATCACTAGAATCAAATATATTTTCACCATAAGCTTCTTCATCAATTCTAATAACCTTCGTAATAACACCTTGTAAAGGTGAATTAGGAACCATAGCATATGTAATAGCTACCGCCAAAATAATAATTATTATTAAAAATACAAATAATAATAATTTATTATCCCTAGACTTTAATTTTATTTTCATCCAAAATAACCTCCGTTCCAATAAAAGATTACAACATCAATTTATACACCGCTTCTATTCTTATAACATTATACCACAAATATAGCCATTATCATATATATTTTTTCAAATTATTTTAAAAAAAACAACCTAACATTTTAGGTTGAATTTAAATCAAATTAATCACTATTTTAATGTTTTTCCTCTAAAAAGAAAACCTCATACCACTTTAAAAAACTATATATAGCCCACACTTTACGATAATTATCCCTAATGCCATTCTTATGATCCTCAAGTAACTTCATAATAGCATCTTTTTCAAATAATTCATCAGCAATACTAAGTTCAAAAGTATTCTTTATCTCATTATAAAAATCCTCTTCTTTTATCCATTCCCTAATAGGTACTGGAAAACCTAACTTTTTCTTTTTATAACTTTCATTTGGTATATCTTTCTTAGCCGCATCCCTAAGTGCTGCTTTAGTAACCCCATTTCTAATCTTATACTCCCTAGGTAACTTACTCGCCAATTTAAATACTTCAATATCTGTAAAAGGAACCCTTGATTCAATCGAAAAAGCCATTGTCATCTTATCAACAATTAATAATATATTATCTGCTAACCAATACCTAATATCAATCGCTAATTTTTTATTAAGTTCATTCTCATCTTTATACTCTAAATACGTATCTTTAACTATATCCTTATTTTTTAAATAATCCTTATATTTAAGTACATCATCTAACTCATCATCATAAAAATTACGATTAATACTAACATATCCTTCCTCTAAAGACAATCCCCTTCTAATTAAATATCTCGTATACTTATTCTTAGGTAATATCTTACATATCCCCGCTACCATCTTCCTTATCCATAATGGTAGCTTCGTATAAGGATGATCATCATAACTATTATAGCCACCAAAGAATTCATCAGCCCCTTCTCCAGATAATACTACCTTAACATCCTGACTCGCCAACTTTGATAAGAAATATACCGCAATACTACAAGCATCAGTTGTTGGCTCATCCATATGATAATATACATTAGAAATTGCTTCCATATATTCTTCTTTACTAATCTTACTCGAAATATTAGTAATACCCAATCTATCTGTTAAATCACGAGCCAAATCTATCTCACTATATTTCTTATCCGCATATCCAACTGTATATGTCTTATCTGGTCTAGCCATACTAACCAAATAAGAAGAATCTATCCCACTAGATAAAAATGATCCAACCTCAACATCACTAATCAAATGATGCTTAACAGAATCATGCATCATCTCTGATATCTCATTAACTACTCTTTCATAACTATTCTCTGTCTTACCAAATTCTAACTTAAAATACTTAAATACTTCATAAGTATTTTCTTTCAAGTCAAAGACCATATAATGACCCGGCTCTAATTTATAAACACCTTCAAAAAAAGTATTCTTCCCCGGCGTAAAACTAAACGTAAGATAAGCACCCAACATCTCTTTATTAAGCACCTTATCAAAATCAGGATGCACCATAAAACTCTTTATCTCCGAACCAAATAAAAATACATCCTTATTTTGATAATAATATAATGGTTTTACGCCAAAATAATCTCTAGCAATAAATAATTTACCATTATCTTTATCATAAATACAAAAAGCAAACATACCTCTTAGCCTATTAACAAGCTCATATCCCCACTCTTCGTAGCCATGTACCAACACCTCAGTATCTGTATTAGTACTAAATTTATGACCAGCACTCTCCAATTCTTCCTTTAAAGCCTGATAATTATAAACTTCTCCATTATAAACTACTAATATATCACCATCTTCATTATATATTGGTTGATTTCCATTATCAGATAAATCTATAATTGATAATCTTCTTTGTCCTAAAGCTACCACTTCATCAACAAATAATCCTTCGGCATCAGGTCCACGATGAATAATTCTTTCATTCATCTCATGTATTAATTTTTCTTTATTTTTATTTTTACTAACAATTCCATTAATACCACACATATATAACTATCACCAATACTTTCTATTTTCTTCCCCCATCAACTACAACAACTGTTCCATTAACATAACTAGCTCCTTCACTTGCTAAAAAGTAAATTACTTTGGCTACCTCTATTGGTTCTCCAAACCTATCTAGGATAATTCTTTTCTTTTCTTCTTTCATAAAATCATCATCTAATTCTTCATTCATCGGTGTCATAATCCATCCCGGCGCTACAGCATTAACCCTAATATTAGGAGCAAACTCTATCGCTAAATTCTTTGTTAATATATGAACTCCTGCCTTTGAAGCATCATAATCCATACTATAAGTATAATAACTATCAATTCCATTAGTACTACCTACATTAACAATAGCCCCTCCATGTTTCAACATATCTTTAGAAACATACTTACTCACTAAAAAAGTACCAATCAAATTAATATCTATTATTCTTCTAAAATTACTAACACTCTTAACACTAAAATCAGTATCAATCGCTATTCCTGCATTATTAACCAATACATCTATCTTACCAAACTTATTAATAATTTTATCAACCATAACTTTAACTTCTTCTTCTACTGATACATCAGCCTTAAGACAAAGAGTTCTTACTCCATACTCACCTTCAATTTCTCTTGCTATGTTAATAGCCCTATCTTCACCACTATAATAATTAATAACAACATCATATCCATAACTAGCAAATAACCTTACAGTAGCTTCTCCTATACCTCTACTACCTCCAGTAACCAAAACAACCTTCCCCATATCATCATCCCCTTTTCATCATATCACACTAATCCCTACCCTAGTATTATTCTCCTGAAGCACTTTCTTCACTATCTTCTAAAACCACAAACTCTTCTACTTCCCCAATACTAGTAATTGTTCCTTCTAATTCACATTCCAAAATACTATCATCTACTACTCTAAATAAATTAGTATAATCAATATCTAGCTTAAGAACACCATTCTCTTCTTCAATCTCAATCTCTACCATATCATCCTTTTGATAGCTAACAATTACATCCTTAACCATCAAATGATACACATATTCTTTTTTACCACTAGAATAATCCGTAACATGATCTAAACTAGCCTTATCCAAAAGTTTCAAAATATTATTTACCTCTATATACTCACTACCAATAATATCATAAATAACATCTTCTTTAACAAACTCTACTCCCGTATCACTCTTACGATAATAATTATTATCAACTTTATAATAAAGTTCACTACCATTTACTATCTCTTTATTAATCTCTAACTGATTACCATAAGCCTTTCCCCTATATCTTAAATCAAAATCCTCTTCCTGATTAGTCTCTATATTCTTTCTCTTAATATCAATAACCATATCATAAGAATAATTATCATTAACCTTCTCTAGCAAACTACTTTTATCACTAGCACTAACTTGTTCAGTATTTTCACTACTTCCCTCATTACCACTAACATTATTTATAACATTATTACCTTGCATCGTATTACTTCCCATACTAGAAAGATTCAAATAAATTATCAATACCACCACAAAAACTCCATAGCCAATTAATTGTACCTTAGCACTATACTTTTTATCAGTCTTCATCTTTTCTACAAATGATAAATCCTTCTCCTTTTGAATATCAGCTTGCTTTTTATTCTTTTTCATCACTTTAACACCTTCCCAACTAAACTTTCACGCTTAACACCATTAAAATAATCCTTAACCATACATCTCTTTTTACCTTCCAATGCTATTTCTAGTATTTTTAAATAACCATCACCACACTGTATAATCATCCCATCATTAGTTACAGCTACTATTTC
Organism: Bacilli bacterium; assembly: GCA_017480975.1. Classification (GTDB taxonomy): domain Bacteria; phylum Bacillota_I; class Bacilli_A; order RF39; family UBA660; genus RUG11198. Next base: position 24,504 of record JAFURK010000002.1, on the reverse strand, counting down.
ACCACATTCACCTTTAGGATATTTATCATCAACTAACACCACTTGATAAACCTTCATTCTCTTATCATCCATCAAACAATAAGCCCCAGGAATCGAATTTAATCCTCTTACTAAGTTCTTAATTTTTAAATTACTCTTTTCAAAATCAATTTTTTCTTCTTCTTTTTTTACATTCATCCCAAAAGTTACATCACTCTCATTTTGTGGACAATACTTAGCAGTACCATCCAATATACTAGGAATAGTATCTAATAATAACTCTGCACCTAAAATAGACATCCTACTATATAAAGAATCTAATATTTCATCTTCACCAATTTCTAAACTTCTTTGACTAATAATATCCCCGGCATCCATCTTTGCTGACATCGACATAACTGTCATTCCCGTAACTTTTTCACCATTTATTATTGCCCAGTGAATTGGAGCTCCTCCTCTAAGTTTTGGTAACAAAGAACCATGTACATTAATACACCCATATTTAGGATAATCAATTATTGCATTCGGAATAAATTGTCCATAAGCACAAGTAACAATCAAATCAGGTTTATAATCCAAAATGGTTTGATAATCATCCTTTACCTTAATAGGTTGGAACACATCGATATTATTATCAATTGCTACCACTTTAGTCTCTGGAATTTGTAAATTACCTTTCCTATCTTTTTTTCTATCAGGCTGACAAACAACTAATACAACCTCATAATTATCAATCAACCCTTTTAAAATAGGAACAGCAAAACTAGGTGTTCCCATAAACACAATCCTAATCTTTTTCTTTTCTTCCTCATTAAATACAAATTTATATTCACCAATATCAATACTATCATCCATATTTTTTATAATCTTATCTTTATCCATTATAGCCATTCTATCACCTATTTCCATCAAAATTATATCAAAAAAAGAGAAATATATCTACACATTTCCCTTATCTTTTCTAACTATTTTTAATTCTAGTAATATAGTTATTAACATTTGTACTCCATGCCGGATTAGCAGCATACTTAGGATTCATAGTATCAGCCGTCGTTAAACCATAAGCTACATAATTTCTAGAAATATTATCTATGAAAGCCTTAATCCCATCATCTAGTGTTGGAAAAGCACTATAGCTCCCACAACCGCTACCTTTCATACCGCCAACATTATTACACGTTCTAACCAATTTACTACAGTTCCAATTACATCCAGTTTCCTCTAAAGATATAGCTACTGCCAAATATGGATCAACACCCTTTTCTAAAGAATAAGAGGCATACAAGTATCCCTTGCCCGACAATTCATTTTTTAATGAACGATTCAATTTACTTGCAAGCTCATCCATAGTCATACCATCATACACAACAGCTGCTTTAGCAGCCACAGCCCTAAATTCTACTGCACTATCATCGGAATTATTACTTATAGTATCAGTCTCTTCCTTAGAAGTATTATTATTAACTGCTTCTAATTCAGCTTGCTTATCATTGATATCAACTTCTTCCACTTCCATATCATTATCAACATAATTAGAAGCCTTATTAGTTGAAATAGTTATCATTCTAGTAAGCATTCCTTTATTAGCATCTTCACTTTTAAATAATAAACTAACTAAAAATACTAATATACAACTAAGAATTACCACTAATACTCTTTTTTTAAACATAAAATTTACTCCCTTCAAATCGGCAAGTGCTCAGTATCATACCACATTTTTTATGATTTGTCAAATTTGTACAAACAAAAGTTCGTTTACTGTAATATTTATTGCCTTTTTTCCATATTTAAGCTACAATAAAACAAGAAAGAAGTTGATAACCATGTTTAAATATACATTAGATAATAAAAGATACCATACCCTAAATTATCACGTAAAAAATAAATATAACTGTAAGGTAGTAAAAGTAAGTCTTAATGCTGGTTTTACATGCCCTAATATTGACGGAACCGCCGGCTATGGTGGCTGTATATATTGTTCTAAAACTGGAAGTGGTGAATTCGGTGGTGATGTAACTAAATCATTACCAGAGCAATTTATTGAAGTGAAAGAAAAAATTACTAAAAAATGGCCTAACAGCAAATATATTGCCTACTTCCAAGCTCATACTAATACTTATGCGCCAGTGAATGTATTAAAACAAAAGTACGAAAGCGTATTAATTTTAGAAAATGTAATTGGCATCGCCATTGCCACAAGATGTGATGCCATATCAGATGAAGTTCTAGATTATCTTACCGAATTAAATAAAAAAACTAATCTAACTATTGAATTAGGCCTTCAAACCATCCATGAAACGACCTCAAAATTAATCAATCGTTGTCACAATTTAGAACAATTTGAAAATATGGTAAAAAAACTTCAAGAACGTCATATTGAAGTTGTTGTCCACATTATAAATGGATTACCTCATGAAACTAAAGAAATGATGATAGAAACTGTAAAATACTTAAATAAACTTAACATTGACGGAATTAAAATTCATATGTTAAATTTAACCAAAGATACTGCTTTAGCTACATATTATCAAAAAAATCCTTTCCATATTTTAACAAAAGATGAATATATAGATATAGTTATAAATCAGTTAGAATACCTAAACCCAAAAATTGTTATTCATAGAATTACCGCCGACCCCGATCCAAAAGCCCTAATTGAACCTACATGGTTATTAAAAAAGTTTTGTGTTCTAAATGATATCGACAAAGAAATGAAAAAAAGAAATACATATCAAGGAAAAAAAACAGATGAATAATAACCAAAATACATTCACCTGTTTTTTATATTAATCAAACGTTGCACTAATTTCATTGCCTTCAGCTGTCATAAAAGTAACTTCTCCTTTATTAGCTAACACCATCCCTTGTAAGTAATCTTGTGCCTGAGCATTATCATAAACCCAAATCATCATATAAAATACTTTTTCTCGACCAACATCACCACCAATTTTTTCATTTTCAACTAACAAACAACCATAATCATCAGTTTGATTAAGTTGATCAATTTCATCACTTACTCTAATACCATTTTTAATAACCTTATCAACATCAAAAGTTTCATTTTCAATATCTTCCTTTGTATAATCAGTATAAAAATTACCATCCTCATCTAATTTTACGATAGAAAATCTAGTTTCAAGTCTTTCATCCCTAGGGGTAATAACAACATAACCATCTAAAAACATAACCGTATCACTATCAGCTTTAATAGTCATCTTGTACATCTGACACCCAGCATTCCCAAAATCATCACGACACATTTGCCTTGCCGCATTAGGTGCCATCGAATTTTTCATTGGTACCAATCCATATGCCATATCAACTGTAGTAACTCTTTCAACTGAAAGACCAAAAGTAACAGTAGCAGCATCACCTTTAACAGTATTAAAATCAGTAACATTCGCAGTAAAATATGCATAAGTAGCACCAATTACAGCCAACGCAAAACAAACACAACCGACTAAAAAATACATTAATTTACGATCAACACTTTTCATTTAATCACCCTTATTCTTACCTAATATTATTCTATCAAAAGAGAAAAAAAAAAGCAATATTATAATTGCTTTTTTTAAATTAGTCAGTTCTAGCAACTCTGGCGTAACCGTTGAATGTAGCAGACACTTCGCTACCTTGCGCTGAATTGAATGTAACATTACCACTAAAGAATTCTAAAGCAGCAGGGTTTTTAATATCAGCTCCATCAGAATCTTGACCAGTAGTAGCACCAGCTGTTTGGTTAGTACCTGTTTCACTTAACCATACAACAATATATAAACTAGCTCCATCTGTAGTTGCATCATCAGAAGCTGCAGTTAATAATTGGTTATATACCAAAGCAGAAGTTATATCGCCAAGACGGTCATATGTACTAGTTGGATTATGGTCACTAATTCTAATATAGTTTTTATTAATAATATCATAAGCAAAATTATTAATATAACCAGTTTCAACAGCACCTGTAGCCGCAATACTAGCAAAATCACTAGACTTGATAATTTTATCAACATCATGTCCAGAACCTGCCGCTGTATTACCTAATGCAGTCCAATCTGTATCAATACCTGTAACAGTTCCAGATGTACCATTTGCACCTTGAGCTCCAGTAGTAGTTTTACCAGCAGTTGTATAAACATCACCTTTTTGGAAAACTTGAGCCCATCTCATAGTAGTTTCAGAACCAGCTGCAACATTTTTCCATTCACTACTTTCACCAGCAACAACGTCAGTTGGTGCAGCTCCTGAACCTCCTGTTAAACTAACATAACCGTCAAGTAATAAAACCGCAGAACCAGTATTAGTAACATCGATTCTATAAATTTGACAAACGGCGTTTCCGTTATCGTCCGTACAAGGACCATCGCCATTAGCATCATCAGCATTACTAACAGCAGCTTCAACCATGTTATTTGACATTGGAATCATACCTTGTTTTACTTCATCAACAGTAGTTACTTTAGTAACAGCTAAATCGAATGTGATAGTAGCCATATTACCAGTAATTACAGTATTATTAGAAGCTGTCGCTGTAAAGTACGCGAATGTCGCACCGATGATAGCAACTACTAATGTAGCAACACCAATTACACCGTAAAATATTCCCCTTCCATTATTTTTTTGTTCATTCATTTTTCTCTCTCCTCCTTACTATAACAAGTATAGCAAAAAGAAAATTAAAATGCAATATCTTTTTCTCATTTTTTTTACTTTCTTAAGCTATGTGAAATAAAAATTAAAGTCTAATTTTTGAAAAAAATCAATAAAATCAACTAAATTAAAGAATTTAACATTTAATAAATTACTTGAATTTTAATTATTCAACAAAACAATTAAAAAGGGATATTCTTGTTTTAAATAATTTATATAATGACTTATACAAGCCTAAACATTCAAATATTTATGTTCTTTAATATAAGTTAAATAGTAATTATAGACAAATCTTTACAATTCAAAACTTTTATTAATAAGTACTTTTTGTTCTTGATTTGGATATAATCTAAATTTATAAGCTTTGTACATATTCTAACCACCACCTCTATTATTCTTTTCAAGTTTATCATTCCTGAATAGTCTATGTTGAGATATTTTTATGAACCTTTGTTTGTCGTTGATTAACAAAAATAAGAGAAATTTCCTCTTATACATTTATGTTGATTTCAACATAAATACAAAAAAAAGAGGCTTTAAGCCCCATAAACACTATACAAAAATTTTCCTAACTCAATACTAGCAATCGTAACTCCAACTAATATAACCAATAAAATCAATAAGTTAACAAATCCTTTACTAGCATCTTTCTTAACAGTTGCCTCACTGCCGTCACTAATATCTGAAACATTATTATTGGTAGCAGTTGGATTGGTAATTGGACTAAATGTCGTTGTCCCCTCTAATGGTGCACTAGCCACTGGTTTAGGTTCTTCCACTACTGGAGTAGATGTAGGAACAGGATTTTGAACTACTGTATTATTATTACCAACTACTTCATTATTTTGAACTCCTTTAACATCTAACGGAATACCAAAAATATCAACATTATTATTCGGAACTTCATTAGTCGATGCTTCCACAGAAGCACTAGCCATAATTGGTTCTACAGGTGTTACATTTACATCAGGTGTAGAATCAGCAACTGGCGCAACCGGTACAACTGGTTCTACTGGTGCTACAGGAGTAACTACTGGAGCTACATTATCAAAAATACCACCAGTACTAGTAGGCCCATTATTAATAACTGTTTCCTCGGCTTTAGGCTTTTCCTCTTGCGCCGGTCCAAATATACTATTAGTACTATTAACAAATGGATTTCCCATCTCTTGAGTTTTAGTAAAATCGCTATAAAGTACACCGTCTACAAAATTAGGCATTTGTTCCTTTAACCATGCTACAAACTTCTCATCATCTTGATTTTTTTCAACAATAATAATTTTTTGATCTATTTTTTGTTTCTCAATACCCGAATCGGTTAATTTTTTGTATAATTCACTAGTAATAGCCCCTATCTTCTTTACCTCATCAAACATCTTTTGCTTATCACCAGTAGCAACCGTATTTTGAAACATAACTTCATCAATCATTGGCATAACCAACATACCATCTACATACTTTGTTTTTAACTTTTCATATTCTTCACTTACTTCAGCCACTAATTGTTCTTTTGTTTTAGTTCCATTACCAACTCCATCAAAAGAACCTTTCATATGTAAATCAACTAACATATTCAATGTACCTGCAACGTTTTTAGGTACAACTACTCCATATTGACCAGTAGTAGCACTATTCATTGTATAAACAATATAGTTAGTAGTCTCGTTTAAATTAATAGCTCCCTCTAATGTCATAACAAACACCTCTTTCTAACTTAACACAATTATAATATATAATAAACCAAAATTCAAGTATATACTTGAAATATTTTAAAAAATATAGTATAATCGACCTATTGGTGGGAAACTTTTATTTAATTTTATATTATTTTTTTAACGGTTTTAATTAATATTATATAGAAAGGATGTAGAATGAAAGAAGAAACAACAAAAGTCTTTGCTCTAGGTGGACTAGGCGAAGTTGGCAAAAATATGTATTGTGTAATGCATAAAGATGAAATAATTATAGTAGACTCTGGAGTAATGTTTCCAGAAGAAGATTTATTAGGAATAGATTATGTTATTCCAGATTACACTTTTTTAAAGGAAAATGTTGAAAAAATAAAAGCTTTACTTATAACACATGGACATGAAGATCACATAGGAAGTATTCCATTTTTATTACAAACAATAAATATTCCTAAAATTTATGCTCCAGCCCAAGCTAAAGCTTTAATTGATAAAAAATTAGAAGAAAAAAATATAAAATATAACAATATGATTATTTATAATGAAAGTACAAATATTAAAACCAAATATTTTAATATAGAATTTTTTAGAACTACCCACTCTATTCCTGATTCACATGGAATAGCTATTCATAGCCCTAACGGAACAATCGTTATGACTGGAGATTTCAAAATAGACTTAACCCCAATCGGACCAATGTCAAATATCCATAAAATGGCTAGAATTGGCGAACGAGGCGTTAAATTATTAATGAGTGACTCAACAAATGCAACCGTAAAAGGAAGTTCATTAAGTGAATCAGTAGTCGACGAAAACTTAAGTGAAATATTTGAAAATGAAAAAAACAATCGTATTATCTTAGCAACTTTTGCTTCAAATATCTATCGATTAAAACATATTATTGAAATATGTCGTAAAAATAAAAGAAAAGTTGCCCTATTTGGTAGAAGTATGGATACTTCAATTGATATTGCTGTAAAATGCGGTTATATCCAAGATAAAAAAATTATTATTACTCCAGAAGAAGCTAACCGTTTAAAACCATCACAAGTATGTTTACTTTGTACGGGAAGCCAAGGAGAACCACTAGCAGCCTTATCTAGAATCGCTAATGGTAATCATAGACAAATAAAATTAATGCCTAATGATATCGTAATCTTTTCTTCATCTCCAATTCCAGGAAATGCAGCTAGTGTTGCTAAAACAATTAATAAATTATACTTAAAAGGTGTAAAAGTATATACCAACGGTGAAAACGAAATTCACTCTTCAGGTCATGCTAATCAAAATGAATTAAAATTAATGATTAGATTATTTAAACCTGAATACTTTGCTCCTTATCATGGCGAATACAGAATGTTAAAAACTCATTGTGATTTAGCAACCCTTTGTGATATTCCTAAAGAAAATACTTTTATCTTAGCCAACGGAGATGTCCTTAATATATCAAAAAACAAAGTAACAAAAGGTGGTAAAGTTCCAGCAGAAGACATCTATGTCGATGGTTCTCGTATCGGTGACGTTGGCAATATGGTGATTAAAGATCGAAAACTAATGTCTTCAAATGGTATTCTAGTAATCATCGCCAATATTGATATTAATAATAGAAAACTACTTACTAAACCTATGATTACAACGAGAGGATATATCTTAGTAAATGAAAACGAAGTCTTAATTAGACAAATTGAAAAAAATGCTGGCATGATTATTGAAAATAAACTTAAAAATAAATCACTAAATTATAATGATTTAAAAACAGAACTAATCAATGGATTAATCCCATTCTTATCTGATAAAACTGGTAGAATTCCAATTATTCTTCCAATCATCATGGATATAAAAAATTATAATAATGAAAAATAGGTCTCAATCTGAAACCTATTTTTATTTATTTACTTCTGTATAATAATGAGTCTCCAACAAATGTTCTAAAACCTCTTCTAAATCTTCCAAATCCTCATCATAATGTTCATCAATAAATTTACTAACAATAAGAATTAAATCCTTCATATTACTAAATTTATAATAATCAATACTATATTGATCTAATACAAACGTATCACAACCACTTAAAAGAAGTCCTTTCCCATTATCAACTGATAAATACTTTTTATAATCTAACTTTTCTATCACAATAAACCTTCTGTCATAAAACTATAAGTAATAGTTTCATCATAATAATTTTTACCAACATTTCTTAATTGAAAATCAAATTCTCTTATCTCATCAACTTCATAAATTCCTAAATTATAATATTGATATTCATTATCCTCAGTATAATCTAAATCTCTAATATTATAAATTTCTTCATCCAAATAAATCTCATAATCATTCGCAAACTTAGTAATTTTCAAAATTAAATTAACTCTTATCACATCATCATGTTCACTATAAACAGTTACCTTTTTCATCTTTCCATTATGAGATATATCAACACTTGTTCCTGTACCATTTAATAATACATCCCTTTTTTCTTGATAATCATTACTAGCCTGAACACAAATTGGTACCACTACAATTAATAATATTGTCAAAGAGATAATCTCTACAACCAATTGCTTTAATTCTTTATCCATAATTTTATTCCCCCTGATTAGCTCTATATTTTACTAGAAATTAACTATTTTGTCAACAACAAAGTAAACAAAAAGTTAAAATTAATTTCTAATAAAAAAACATAATGAAAAAAAGATACCCTAATTAAATAGTTTATCTTCATCTCCAGCACAATAAGCTTCCCCTACAGTATTAGTCTCTACATATTCTTTACCAACCATTGAACAACTCATCTTAGTAATCGAATCCTTTAAATATCCTCCAAAAATACGTACAGCCGCTATCGCTACCACCGTAACTAATGAAATAATAAGTACATATTCTACTAATGTTTGTCCTTTTCTATTTAACATACTAAACCTCCTCATCACTCATGATGTAATCTTTACCATTAATATCTACCACTTCTACATCATCAAGCATTCCCATCGAAGGAAGCACAATATTTGGTAACTCTTGTTTTAATTCTTTTACTAACTCTTCATATTCCTTAGAAACAATTTCTTTATTATTGTCAGTCATTTGCATCACCTATCGAAACAACTTTCTTAAAGTTTTCTACATTTTCAAAACAAGCTTTTTCATTCTTCTTACGAAGCATCGCATTTCTTTCTTCTTCTTCTTGTTCTTCAATTCTATCAAGCGCCATTCTTGTAATCTGATTTCTATTTAAATTTTCCGCCGCTTCACTAATACATTCACACATCTTCAATTGATAACAAATATAGAAAGATACTAAACTCTTAAGCATTTTTTGTAAATCAGTTTCTGCAATAAAATCATTGCCTTCATAATACTCACCTGAAAATTCAATTGGAAAAACTTTTACTCTCTTAAATCCAAATGTCGTTGAAGAATAGTAATGATTATAATAGATATTTATTTCGCTATAAGACATATCAAGTAAAGATTTTTCTATATAATGCTGTATCTCCACAAACCTTTTTTCAAAATCATCTTTCTCTATCTTTAACACTGTCTTATCATCTTTATACACTATTTTCTTCCCAATAATAATCTTATCATTACTAGGATTTTTTAAAATTGCCCTTCTAACAGACGAATTAAAATCACCACAATAACCATAATCATTAGCAACATAAATATCTAAAATTGGCATATCTTTATCAGGAATCAAAACCTGCTTATCCAATACCAAATTCTTATTATAAAGAATCTCACTTAAAATAGCTGTAATCTCATTACCAACCTTTAAATAATTCTCCGCCCTTTTTCTAGCTTTATCCACTCGAAGTAAAGAATGGAAATTCATAACCTTAACAACATTCTTAATACTTCCCATTACCCTACCTCCTATACCGTATATTTTTTATGTTTTAAATACTTATGCTTAATAACAATATTATTAATTTGTCTAAACAAATTATATGTAAAGTATAAAAACACAAATAATACTACTAATCCTAAGACAATTAATAATAAATAAGAAAATTCTTCCACCGTAACATATTGATAGATTAAATAAATAACTTGAACAGCAGCACAATTAACTGCCGACAACAACATCGATAATGGTAATCCCTTAAAATTATCTATTACTGCCTCACTAATAAGTACTAATACCAAAGTAATAGCTATATAAATAACATTTACCCCTTTAAAACTAATCATCCACCATACTAAAAACAAATAATTAATCGTAATAGTCGCTATAGATACTAAAGAAGAAGTATTTAAATTTAACAATAATCCATATATTTCTACATTCTTATCATTAAATCTAAAATGCTTACAAAAAATTCGAAATGCAACAGCCAATACCACTAAGAATATAACAGCCACCACAAAAAAGTTAATTAACTCTGCTATAATTACCTCGTTTTCCATAATTACTCCTCTATCATCAAATTAAATACATTTTTACTATTCATATAAAATGCTTTAATTTGTTTAAATGAAATGTCTACATTCTCTCCCTTAATATCTACACTACCAATTATCTCACCTATTACCGACAAATAATCCTTCATTATTAATAAATTATAATCTCTACTAATAATACGAATCGTTTTAATATCTTCATACTCAACCAAACCATGCTCCATATCAAAAACTCTAACCTTCATGCCTTTATCATTCATGATACTTTACCTATAAATAAAAATTTACTTTCATCCATATCATCATACTTACCAGATAAAATATTTTCAACATCATTTAATACATCTTCAACCTTAACAAATTGTCCTGGAATACCTGTATAAGCTTCCGCAACAAACATCGGCTGCGAAAAATAATTACGTATTTTTCTAGCCCTATAGAAAATCATTTTATCTTCTTCTGACAATTCTTCAATACCAAGTACCGTAATAATTTCTTCCAATTCATTATATCTTGTTAAAGTTTTTAATACTTGTTCGACCAAATTAAAATGTCTTTCTCCAATTTTTTCAACATCTACCAATTTACTAGTTGAATTAAATACATTAATAGCAGGATATATACCTAACTCTGCTATTTTTCTATCCAAAACAATTTGTCCATCCATATAAGACATTATTGTTTGTACCGATTCATCAGTTAAATCATCTGCTGGAATATATATTGCTTGTACCGAAGTAATTGACCCATTCTGATTAGAATTTATTCTTTCCTCAATTTTACTCATTTCTGAAGCCATATCACTTGGGTATCCATTACCAATTAAAATTTGCTTTAACTCAGTTGCAATTTCAGCCTTAGCTTGAATAAAACGATATATATTATCAATAAACAATAATACGTCTTGTTTCTTTTCATCACGCAAATATTCAGCCATTGTAAGTCCAGCATAAACAGCTTTACTTCTAGATACTGGATTATCTCCCATTTGTCCATATACCATCGACATCTTATCTAACAAGTTAGATTCTTTCATTTCAGCATATAGCTCTTGACCTTCTCTTGAACGTTCTCCAATACCAGTAAATACTGCATTTGAATTTAATGATGTATAAACATTATGAATAATTTCCTTAATTAATACCGTCTTACCAACGCCAGCACCACCAAGAAGTCCCATCTTAAAACCTTTTTGTAATGGTGCAAAGAAATCGATAACCTTAATACCTGTCCACAATATTTGTGACTCAATATTTAATTCTTGCAAACTAGTAGTCGCATGATCAACTCGACGTTTTTCAGTACTATCAAATCCCTGTTTATCTATTGGTATACCATAAGAATTAAATATTCTACCTAATACCTTATCTGAATATTCAACATGAATACCATTTGATACTAATTCTACCGGTGCTCCCTTTTTTAATCCTCTTGTTGTCTCCAAACTAATGCAAGTCGCACTAGTATTGCTAATTTCAACTACCTCAAATCGATACTTCTCATTACCTTGAACCTGTAAGATATCTCCAACTTTTACATCATTACTATCTAATACAACTTCAATACTAATGTCAAATATTGATATAATCTTTCCAACAGTCATCTCTATTCACCTCACGCTTCCGTACCCTTAGTCTGCTCACCTTGTTTTACTTCTTTACTATTAGAACTATCTCCTGAAGTATTTTTTTCCCCTTCAATATTACTACTTCCACTATCATTACTAGAAGTATTTTTATTTGTATCACCATTTCCTTGCTCTTTAGAGCCATTATCATTAGTCCCACTAGCATTAGCATTATCATCAAATAAAAAGGCAAAATCACTCTTCATCTCTTCTTTTGATTTAGGACTAAATTTATATTGTTTTAGCTTATTTAAGATTACCTTACCATCTTTCATCTTTTTCTGTAACTCTTTACTCATTTCATCGATATTAGCAAGTTCATATACCGAACGAACTTCCAAATAAGAAAGTAATTCACGTCTTAATTTAGTACCAACTTTTTTCATATCTGAAGTTTGTACACTACCACCCAATCTTGATACTGATAAACCATAATCAATCGCCGGTTTTTCACCACGAGCAAAGTTTTTAGCTGATAGCACTAACTGTCCATCACAAATTGAAATAATATTAGTCGAAATATAATCCGTGATATCTCCACTCTTCGTTTCAACAATTGGAAGCATTGTAATCGATCCTCCTCCAATGTGTTGAGCTCCTTTTTCTAACAACCTAGAGTGAGTATAGAAAATATCAGAAGGATATGCATCTCTACCTGGAGTCTTCTTACTAGTCAAACTTATCTCACGATATACATCTGCATGCTTCTTCAAATCATCAAATACTACTAATACATCATACTTTTGCATCATAAACATTTCTGCAATCGAAGTTGCCACATAAGGAGTCAAATATGTTCTAGTAGGTAACTCATCGTTAAATGACGCAATAATAATTGTATAACTAGCAGCCCCTCTTTTAGTAAGCTCAAAATAAATATCCTTAACTTCCTTCTTCGTTTTACCTAAAGCTACATATATACAAACCATCTTTTTCTCTTTTTGGTTAACAATCGCATCAAGAGCTACCTGTGACTTACCAGTCTTTTTATCTCCAATTATCAACTGTCTTTGACCCTTACCAATCGGATACATCAAATCAATACCCGTAATACCAGTCAAAAACTCTCTCGTAACCGGAGACCTATCCATAATTGGAATCGTTGGATTTTCGATTGGTACCTCTACTAATTTCTCAAACCTCTTACCAGCAATCAAATCATTGCCAAAGATATCAATAACCTTTCCCATTGAATCCAAACTAAACTGACACTTAAACTCTTTCTTTAAAGCATAAACTAAATCGCCAGGTACAACTTCTCCCGTAACATGAACTAACGATACAATAACCTTATTAGGATAAATACCCATTATATAGCCACTAGCCTTATCCGCTACATTAATAGCTTCATAAAAGGAAACATCATTAAGTCCACTTACTTCTATATTATACTTATTAACACGAACAACTCGCCCTGTAGCATAAACATTTTGATTATTACCTATCTCATCCAATGCCCTATCTACATTATCCTTAATATCATTCATCTTACACATTCCTTTCATTCAAGCTATAATCATAAATTCGTTTTCGATAAATAATTCGTATCCCTTTATAAATATCCTTTGAATAAACAGTTTTAATATATTTACTCAAATAATCATAATTTTCTGACTTAGTACCAACATAAACTTCAACATTAGGACTATTCAAATCAATAAGTTCATTCAAATAATCCATAAACCCATCAACACTAGCTTGCTTTCCAGCCAATGACAAATAAAGTTTATAAATTTGATACTCTTGTTTTTTTAAGTAATTTTCTAAATACTTCTTTTGATCTTCACTTTCCATAATCTTAAGTTTATAAACTAAATTACTATTAAACTTATCCCTTAAATCAACACAAAATTGATAAGTTCCATCATCGTTAACTTGCTCCAAAAATTTTTTTAAAATAGATACATAATCAAGATTAAACTTCTCATCAATTTTTTTATTCAATTCAAAGATGTTTTTATCTTGATATTGAGTCTTATTAAGTAAATCAATAATTTGATAATCAAACTCGTATTCTTTCTTTTGGGCGCTAACACTAACTGGTCCTTTTAATTTCTCTTTTTCTCTAATCTCTTGATTAATTTGATTTAACTTTTCTTCTTTTTGATTAATTAAATAATCGTATTCTTGTAACTTATCCACAAAATATAATTTTGTCTGTGAATTAATTTTCTTAACTGTTCCTTTTAAAATGAAGAACATAAATATTACTAATACGACAATTACTAAAATTGAAACACTAAATAGCGCAAACATATTCTTTTTCTCCTATTAAGAAATTAAAGGATTATAGAATAACAAGAAGAAACAGAATAAGAATAAGAATAATAAGAATACTGATGTAACAATTAAAATCGTCATAATAGAATGTACTACATCATTCTTTGTCTCCGGATTTCTACCTACCGCTTCAGCAACTCTACCTCCAAGTAATCCTACACCAATTCCCAAACCAAGAAATGCTAATCCTAACATCGTACCTATACAATTCGCAACCGCTGCTTGAACAGTTTCCATAAATCATCCTCCTTACCATATATGGACACTCCCATATTCTAACTAAAATTATAACATTGATACCCCCCTATTGTCAATTGATTTTCCCCGTTACTTTCTATCAAAAAAACAAAGTAAACTAAATTTAAGTACCAATTAAAAAATACAAATTTTATTCTTTAAATTTAATCTTAAACTAAAAATACTTATAAATATATTCCCCTTTTAATTAATATAGTATTGCATGCTATCGTTAGTTTACTTTTTAAACAAAATTCTAAAATAATTTTATAATTATCACAAGTAAAAGATGAGATTTTCTCTCATCTTTTACCTTTAACATATCAAATTATATAATCCTAATAATTTTTCCCGCTCTAGAATCACTTTTAACAAAGTTTGTTATTACAATAGGCTCTCCTCCCGAATTATTCCAATTATTAGCATTTCCACAATCATAAGCATAAACTACACCATTTTCCACTTTAGCAACAATATTCATATGTCCATACGCCCCGCCAGAACCATTATCTCTTACTAATATATCACCAGGTTTTAGTTTTGAAGTTACATCTTCACCAGCCGAAACATTTATTTCTTCCCAACCATATAAATCAGTATAATTTGTATTTAAAAACATCAAAGTACTTTTTTGACTTCCCTTAAAATCTTCATAACCATATTCATATAAAACCCAACTAACAAAAGCACTACAATCAATTGTTGTTCCCGTAATTGGAATCGATTTTGCATTAACACCATCATATGTAAAACCACCACTAGCAATCTTTTTCCAAATTGTATCAACCAATCCTAAAAAATCCTTAACTTCAACACTAGCTTCAGCCTTAACACTTCCATCCGCTAACTTAGCAGTAATAATAGCAGTACCAGCCGAAACAGCCACTACATTACCATTTTGATCAACTGTAGCTACCTTAGAATTACTACTTGACCAAACTACCCCTTTATTTGTAGCATCACTAGGAGAAATAGTCGCTTTTAAACTAGCCTTTTTCCCTTTTTCCAAAGACAAACTTGTACTACTTAAACTTATACCAGAAACCGGAACAGAAACTGAAACATTTAAAGATCTAGTCGTCCCATCTTTGGCACTTACCGTAATTGTTGTAGTTCCACCACCAATGCCAGTTATCAATCCCGTTGAATCAACAGTAGCAATTGCTGGATTATTACTTTTCCAATCAACTATAGCAACATCTCCTTTATTAGTTGTGGCAAAAACCTTTTTAGTACTATTTTTTTCAATTGCAATACTAGTACTAGATAATTCTATTTTAGTACTTACATTTTTGCTAGTTGGTGTTGGAATAGGTACCGCATCATGCAAATGTGCAGCTAAAGTAATTGCATCATCTTCAGAAATTTTACTATCATAATCAATATCAGCAGCTATTTTATTAGCGTTTCCATTAATCCCAACACTTTTTTTTGAATACATAACCATTTTTACAATATCAGTAATTGTACCCAAACCATCTCCCGTTACATCACCATAAGCAATCACTTCATAAGAAGATGTTTTATCATTATTTAAAATAGTTTCTAAAAAACAACCTGTCCCAACATAATTTCCTTCATTTGCACAACTTAAATTTAAGCTACCACTAGTAGCCTTAAAACCATTAAGAAAATTACTTCTAAGTGTCTTCAAAGCAATAGGTTGAATAAAACCATTATCAATAAAATAACTCTCTTCCTGAATTTCAACATTTGCTTCCATATAAGAATTATTCTTAACCTCTACTTTTCGTTGTTCATTTGAAGGAAAAACAAAAATAATCCCAATAACCATTACTACTAATATAATTAAATGATTTTTTTTCATGTTATTTCACCTTTTTTCCTTTTTGAACAAAATAAATTATTATACCTAAAGAACCTATCAATACACAACCAATAATTATAATTGATATTTTTCCTATTCCTCCCGTACTAGGATTTGTTACTTTTTCTTCAACTTTATTAGATATATTATTAGATTTTTTTTCAGTTAATCTATTAATATTAATTTCATAATTCACTAACGAATGATCCCCACTAACAATTTCTAACTCAAAAACATTATCTCCAACTTTTAAATTTGAAACTTTTCCTGGACTTTTATCTTTAGTAAATTGATATTTATCACTTTTCAAAGTTGCTAAAATATCTACATCTGTTACCTCATAAGGAACAACAACCGTATAATTAGTAACTCCATCCTTAACTTCTAATGCTTCTCCATTCACATTAATATTATCAACTACTTCATTAATTGATAAAACTTTAATCTTATTCTCTTTATCATTAATAGTTATATCATTATTCCCATCACTTACTTGAATATTATTTAAATTTATAGAATAAGTATTTCCCGGTACCGCATCGTTAGACACTAAAAATTGAACAGTCACCAATTTATCATCCTGTTCTACTCCTTCTACATTTACAAGTGTAAAACCATTGCTACTTCCAGAAATTGCTTCCCAATTATTACCTATTATAGTTTTGTTATAAGAAAAAACCTTATCATATTTATAACTAGAAATTACCCCAAATATTTTTTGATCAATTTTCATTTCTATATCACATGAAAAATTATTTCCAACCATTACTTCAGCTGTACAATTAAGATTTATATCAGTAGATGCCCTTACATTTAATGGTATCAACAAAATCACTAAAAATATCACTGTTATAAATTTAATCCCTTTATTCATTTTCTAATCCTTCTTTCAAAATTAACTATACTCTACTTTATATACATAATACCAAAAAAAATCATATGCTTGTTCATTTTTAACTTCAAGTTAATTTTCGCTTTATCTTAGTCAAAATAATTTGAAATAAAATAAAAAAGACTATCAACAAAATTTATTTTGTCAACAGTTTATCATTTTTCTTCATTTAATTCTAATAATTTCTTATAAAGACCATGCCAAGTAAGAGTAGCACATTTCTTTCGCGATGGTTGCCTAGCCACATCATCATATACTAAAGCCTCTTCTAAAATATCTTTATCATAATCTTTCTCTTCTATCATATTATCATAATTTTTAATTATCTCTATTGCCTCATCAATAGTCTTACCTTCTAACAAACTACTCATAATAGAAGTACTAGAAATACTAATAACACAAGCTTCCCCATCAAAAGAAATACTTTCTATCTTATCATCTTTCATCTTTACGTATAAATCTATATTATCAATACAACTAACATTCCTACTATTAATTTTAATATATCCCTCCTCATCATCATGTCTTTCCCTATGATAAGGATTTTGATAATTATCTAAAATAATACTCCTCTTTAATTCTTTATCCATATATATATCACCACATTTCTTAAAATAAGTATATCACAAATCAATCCTAAAAGAACATTTTTTATATATATTATTTAAAGAAAAAGACAAATATTTCTATTCATCTTATAGTATCTCATTCCAAATATTCCCTATATTACTAATAATCTCTATAAACTTATCTATTTCTTCATAAGTATTATAAAAACACAAACTAATTCTACAAGTATTCTCTACATTAAAGGCTTTATTTAATATCTTAGCACAATGATTACCACTTCTAACACATATATTATATTTATCCAAATATATCGCTACATCTTGACTAAAAATATCTTTAACATTAAAAGCCACAATGCTACCAGCCGTATCCTCATTATAAAGAATAATATTATCTATCTTTTTTAATTTACTTACCAAATATTCTTTCAATTCATGCTCATGCTTAATAATATTCTTTATTCCAATCTTATCTAAATAATCAATAGCTTCACCCATTCCAATAACCCCTGCTATATTCTGAGTTCCAGCCTCAAATCTAGTAGGTACTTCTCTTAATTCCATATAACCATCACTCATATATATGGCATTCATGCCCCCACCATAACTAACCGGATCCATATCATCTAACAAATCAAACTTACCATATAAAAATCCAATGCCCGTAGGGCCATAAAACTTATGTGCACTAGCTACAAAGAAATCAATATCATCTTGAGTAACATCTGTTTTTATATGACTAATACTCTGCGCCCCATCACCTACTACTAAAATTCCTCTTTGGTGCGCCAATTCAACAATATCTCTTATTGGTCTAATATCACCAACTACATTATTAACATAAGCTAATGATATAACCTTTGTCTTATCACTAAGCATTTTCTCCACATTCTCCAATACTACTTCATGATGACAATCAAGCGGAATATACTTAATCTTTATCCCAATCTCTTTAGCAAGCACAAACCATGGCAAAATATTAGATGCATGCTCACTAACAGTCAAAAGTACTTCATCCCCAGCTTTTAAATGTTTCTTAAAGTAACCAAATACCACTCTATTTAATCCATCTGTAGCCCCACTAGTAAAAACAATCTCACTTTTTTCTTTGGCATTAATAAATTTCTTAATCTTTTCTCTAACCCCTTCATACATATTATCAACTTTCAAACTATTAGAGTAATCTCCCCTATGTGCATTAGCACAATACTTACTATAATAGTCAGTCATACTATCAATAACTTGATTTGGTTTCAGCGTCGTTGCCCCATTATCGAAATAAATTAAATTACCATCTAACATTGGAAAATCTTCACGATTCACAAAATCACCTCCTTAAATCTTGAATAACTTGAAATATTCTAGCCCTCTTTTCCATATCAACCACCAAATTAGAAAAAATAAATCCCTTTATCAATAAAGTAACAGCTTCTTCTTCAGTAATTCCCCTACTCATCAAATAAAATATCTCTTCAGGAGCAATTCTTCCCACTATTGAACCATGTTTAGCTTCTACACTATCCTCTTCTATAAACATATTTGGAATAATTGTCGCCTCAACTTTTCCCAGTGTTAAAATTCTACTATTTTGATCCATTACACAAAGAGTATTACCTTTATCTAAGACACTATCAATTTGTAATTTAATTTTACTATTGTCAAGTCCAATACATTTATTACTTATATTACTGCTAACCCTATGATGATTATGATTTACTATAATATGATATTCTTCTTTTCCTCTACTGATACTAGAAAAATTATAACTTAAATGAGAATATTCCCCATTTAAATCAATAACTACATTTTCATCCACATTATTATTATAATAAAACTTAAATAACATTAAGTTACTCTTATACCCTAACTTGTAATGATTTAAAATCTTTAAATCATTACCATTACTCCAAATAAACAACTTAATAGTAACATTATCAGCAATATCAATATCTAAATTAATATCACCACTATTAACATACTCTAAAGTATAATCTCCATTACTATTAAAAATAATCTTATTATCCCTAATAATAATATTACTATCCCTATAATCATCTAACCTATTATTATCTATAACTATTTTTTTCATAAACAATCTTCTCCATAAGTATTTTTAGTTTCCAAATACTTACCATAACCATTCTTTTCAATATCTGAAACCAAATTATAGTCCCCTGTTTTAATGATATGTTTATTAGCTAAAATATGTACATAATCAGGCCTTAAATACTCTAAAATCATCGAATAATGTGTAATAATCAAAATAGCCGTACTAGGATTTTCTCTCTTATATTTCAAGATATTTTCACATACTATTCGCAAACTATCAACATCTAACCCACTATCTAACTCATCCAAAATAATTAATGATGGCTTCAATAATTTAATCTGTAATACTTCATTCTTCTTCTTTTCCCCACCACTAAAACCAACATTTAAACTTCGATGAATTAAATCCTTATTCATATTCAAATCACTAACTGCTTCTTCAACACTTTTAATAAATTGATATAACCCTACTCGCTCCTCATTCTTTTGACTAATCGCTGTTCTTAAAAAATCCTGATTACTAACACCATCAATTTCCATCGGCGACTGCATTGCTAAAAAAATACCTTTTCTACTTCTCTCATCAGTTTTCAATTTAACAATACTAGAACTCTCAAATAAAATGTCGCCCTCAATAACATGATAATTCTCATCCCCCATAATAACTCTAGATAATGTACTCTTACCAACGCCATTCGGCCCCATAATAACATGAATACTACCTTCCTCAACATCCAAATTAAACTTATCTAAAATAAGTTTTTTATCTATTTCAACTGCTAAATCTTTAATCTCTAATTTCATTTCTTTATCACCTCAAGTAACCCTATTATATCACTACTTGCCCCCAAAAGAAAGAAAAAAATTATGACAAAATCATAATCTAATTCTCCAATCACCATTTCCATCTAGCCAACTAGCCCTATCATTTTTACTTAAAATTTTACACAACTTATTTTTACGTTGACGAATAGCTTCTCTAGTTACATTTTCCTCTCGACCAATTTGTTCCCCATTTTTATTATATATAACTAAATCATAGAAAAGTTTTCTTTCTTGTAAAGATAAATCATTATTAATAATATCCATAAAAATATTAACTGTATCTTTCTCAATATAATCATCTTCTAAATTAATTTTACTATCCGCTACTTGATCATGTAAAATTGTTTCAGACTCATCATCTGAATAAACATTTTTATTCAACGAAGTTCCCTTATACATAACCTCAATATATCTATAAACTTCATTTAATCTTATCATCGAAATATCCAAATCTAAAGCAATTTCACAATCAGTAGGATATCTCCCTAACTTTTGAGATAATTCACCAATACTTTTTCCCAACTTCCACTTCAAAGTTTCAAGCTTATGCGCCCCAGAAAAGAGTTTAGTTCTTCTTATATAAGCTGTTCTTAAATACATAAACAATCCCTTATCCGCATAATTAGTAAAAGTAAAATTTTTCCTAATATCAAATTTATCTACAACTTGCAATAATGCCAAATATCCTTCTTGATAAGCATCCTCAAACGAAAAATCATCATCCACAAATGCATAAGCTTTTTTAGTAATAAAAGCCATATTACCATTTATAAACTTTTCACGAGCAATACTATACCTAATATACATATCAACTTGCTCCACTAAATAATCTTCATCAATAATCTTATTTTCATCATAAAGTCCCATATTAATTAAAGCATTATTTGTTGGAACTCCCCTTTTATATTTAACACATAACTTCTCATAACTATCTAAAATTTCTAACATCTTACTATCAAAATAAGAATTTCTATCAAAGTTATTATAAAAAGTTCTAAATTTCTCTATTATATATAAAGCTACTTCCTTACTCTTAATGGAAGAAAATAACTTTATCAAATCAATTTCAATATAATTATCTTGTTCTTCTCCCTTATCTACCAATAATTCAATATAAGGCTTAGCCAGCAAGTGAAAACCATATATTCTTTCTTCTTCCAAAGTAAGTAAATCCTTCTTACTCTTTCGTTTTTCTAAAGAAGTATAATCTCTTTTCTTCTTTAACTCATCTAAATTATCCAATGAAAATTTTTCACAAACACTGTGCTCAAAAGTAGATAAATAATAACCAAAACAATTCCAAAGCCTAACTTGATTATTATAAGAAGAATCTTTCTTTAATTCACATAATATACAATAATCAACAACTTCGTGAATCCTTTCTTTTCCAAATTCTTTAATAAGACTATGATAAATATTAGGTGTTAATTCTGTAACATATTGTAATCTTTCAACCAATTTTGTATTCATAAATATCCCCCTTTTCAACTAAACGTCACCTATTATAACATACTAGTTTACAAAAAACAAGAATTTTTATTAGTAAAATACTTATCAATTCCTTACCACAACATAAAAGAACATCCTAATAGATGTCCATTTCTATATTATTATAATTTATTTTTTCTTCCAACGTGCATACAAAGTAACATCCATATCAGGACAATAATTATCCCCAACATTACCTACTTTAGTTCCTCTTGATGCACTTGTATACCATCCTAATAATACCTTACCATCCCAAACCGCATCAGGCAAAGAAATACATTCTTCTGACCAATCAACAAACAAAGTAGTAGAACCAGCAACATCCCAATTAGTAGCACTAGTCCCATCAGCATTATAATATTTTTTCCCTTCTCCATCCCGATACTGATATACCCCTAAAAACTTATATTGAAATTTTTCAACTTTATTTTCTTGACCACTACCATTATAATTAAACTTTATCGTATGTTCCTTCTTTGGAATCATTGTTAAATTAGGCATCGCTGAACCATAAATTGCATTCACTCCAGTTTCACTAATCGTAGTAGCGTCTTGCTGATCAATATCAATCTGATAGCCAGAAACCTTCCACTGAGCATACAAATTAATATTACTAGTAAGCTCATAAGTACTACCACCATCATCAATTTTTGTTCCACCAATAGATTCAGTATACCATCCATCCAAAT
The DNA here is from genome assembly GCA_017480975.1 of Bacilli bacterium. GTDB lineage: Bacteria > Bacillota_I > Bacilli_A > RF39 > UBA660 > RUG11198. The sequence goes on along the minus strand of JAFURK010000002.1, from coordinate 1,308 downwards.
CATAGCCCATTCTATTAATTTTAGGTAATATAATATTATTATCCTCATCCCAAGCTGCATAAAGAGTAACATCATTAGTAATATCACATTTATTAGTCATAATACCATCTTCGTCATAACATTGCTTACCTTTACCATTAATTTCCGTATAATACCCCTTAAAAGCATAACTAAAAGTATAAGAAGTACTAGAAGTTATTCCATCATTATAATAAAACATAACCGTTTTATTTTTACTAGGAACATGAACAGATAACTGTTTAGAATTATTAGTAACATCAATAAAAATATCTCCACCATTACCACCTTGACTATCCAAAACTACAATATACGTCTTTTCATCATTAGCGTCTCCCACAACCAAACTACTATCATCTTTTTTACCTATTATAATATCATTAACCAACAAAAATATTACTATTCCCCCCATAACCCCAAATATAGTAGACAAATAAATGATTTTTTTCTTACTTTTATTAAAAACTTTATTCATTGATATCACCTATAATCTAACCATGTGATTTTTCACAAACATTAGAAAATCCTTTCTACACCCAATAAAAATCCTACTTACACCCAATAAATTATTACTCAACTTTATTTATTTCCATATAACTAGCATTACAAATATCTAAATTAATACTACTACTTGTCTCATAATACTCGCCAGATATTAATTTTTGGTTAATATTTGGCTCTATCGTAGCAATTAAATTATCTTTAGAATCATAAATTACTATTTGATATTTACCAATAACTATATCTTCAGTTTGAGAAATATTACTAATAATATATTTTAAAGTAGAAACCTTTTCATCATAATCACAAGAAATATTAGTAAAAGCCAAATCATTAACCGTTTTATCTTCAGTAATACTACTTTGTACTTTTGAATCTAAATCATTTAATCTATTCCTAAAATTTCGATAATATATTACAAAACTAATAATAATTACTACTAAAATAATCGATATTATCACCACCCATTTGTATTTTTTCAAAATACTTATAACTTTCATAATACATATCCTCCTAACTAATTTAGATATTATTTCTAACTATATGTTCACATTGAATTATAAAATAATTAATTACATTTGTCAAACCGCATATAATCTAAAATACTAATTACAAAATAATTTTTAACTAGAAAAATCTCTAATAAAAGTCATAAAATATATTGGTGATAATATATGAATTTAAAAACTATAAAAATAATAAGTATTCTAAATATTTTTATTCTTTCATTTCCAGCCCACTTCTTATATGAATTTTTTCCATCTCCCCTTATATCTATCCTCTTTCCCG
>JAFURK010000018.1 GCA_017480975.1 Bacilli bacterium | reverse complement strand
TGTGAAAATAGTGAAAAAAGTGTAAAAAAATGCTTTTCTTTTTATTTCTTTTATGCTATAATTTAAACTGTATTTGTTAATTAGATGTCTCCTTAGCTCAGTTGGTAGAGCAACTGACTCTTAATCAGTGGGTCTAGGGTTCGAATCCCTAAGGGGACACCAATTATTATTTGTAAAAAAATGATAGTTTTCTATTGATTTTTTTAATATAGTTATGTTATAATAACATGGCAAGTGCAAAAATGGGCTTGTAGCTCAGGTGGTTAGAGCGCACGCCTGATAAGCGTGAGGTCGATGGTTCAAGTCCATCCAGGCCCACCATTTTTGGCCAGTTGGTGAAGCGGCTTAACACACTGCCCTTTCACGGCAGCATTCACGGATTCGAATTCCGTACTGGTCACCATTTTGTTTATAATAGCCGAAAGGCTTTTTTTTAAAAACTATGAAAAGGACAAGATTATAAATCACTATTTCAAAGAGAGTTGTCGGGTGGTGTGAGATGACGAAATATATTTATGATTACTACCTTGAAGTTGACTACGAAAGCTAGTCCGGTTGATACCGTTATTAAAATTAAGTTAAAAAGAGGATGGTACCGTGCTTAGAGCACTCCTTGTACTATTCTCTTTTTTTGATATTTTGAGGAGGTATTATGTTTATATGCAAATTGATGAATTAAATAGAAATTTAAAAAGTATTAAGCATGAATTATTTGAGATAAGATCTAGTCTTATTACTTCTAATAATTCAACTAGAGAAATAGAATTGTTAAAGGAAAAAGAAAAAATTAGAAAATGGAATGACAAAATTTGGAGGTAGAAAAAAATGATAAATATTAAAGAAAGTGAAAGTTTAAATATTTTAAATCACAGTTGTGCTCATTTATTAGCGCATGCGGTTAAGCATTTATATCCTAACGCCTTATTTTGGGTGGGGCCTGTAATTGAGGATGGTTTCTATTACGATATTGATCTTGGAAATGATGCGATTCGTGAAGAAGATTTAGAAAAGATAGAAAAAGAAATGAAAAAGATTTCTAAAAGTAATAAAAGAATTACTAGAATAGAGTTATCTCGTGAAGAAGCATTAGAAATGTTTAAAAATGATCCGTATAAAATTGATTTAATAGAAAACATGGAGGAAGATACTTGTATTACTGCTTATAAGCAAGATGATTTTATTGATCTTTGTCGTGGCCCTCATATGGAATCTACTAAGCAAATGAAGCATTTTAAATTACTAAAATCAAGTGGTGCGTATTATAAAGGAGATTCTAATAATAAGATGTTACAAAGAATTTATGGTGTTTGTTATGAAACTGAAGAAGAGTTGAAGGAACATTTGCAATTGTTAGAAGAAGCTAAGTTGAGAGATCATAGAAAGATTGGTAAAGAACAAGAAATTTACATGAATAGTGATCTTGTGGGAGCTGGAATGCCTTTGTGGTTACCGAATGGGGCAATAATTAGGAAGAATCTTGAAAATTATATTTATGATAAAGAAAGAAAATTAGGTTATGAACATGTTTATACGCCTTGTGTTGGAACTGTTGATTTATATAAAACTTCTGGTCATTGGGATCATTATAAGGAAAATATGTTTCCGGTTATGAAAGTTGATGAAGAAGAGTTTGTTTTGAGACCAATGAATTGTCCACATCATATGTTAATTTTTAAGAATAAGTTGCGTTCATATCGAAATTTACCTGTTAGAATTGGTGAATTTGCGACTGATTTTAGATATGAGGCTAGTGGAGCAGTTAAAGGATTAGAGCGAGTAAGATGTATGTGTCAAAATGATGCTCATTTATTCGTAACTCCTGAACAGATAGGTGAAGAATTTAAAAAAGTTGTAAATTTGATTTTGGATGTATATAATGATTTTGGGATTAAAGATTATAAATTTAGATTGTCTTTAAGAGATCCTATGGATAAAGAAAAATATTTTGATGATGATAAGATGTGGAATGAAGCTGAAGATAAATTAAGAGAAGTTTTAAATAGTCTTGGGGTTGAATATTTTGAAGCGATAGGTGAAGCTGCATTTTATGGTCCTAAGTTAGATGTTGAGGTAAAACCAGCAGTAGGACCAGAAGTAACTTTATCTACTTGTCAGTTAGATTTCTTATTGCCTAGAAGATTTGATTTATCTTATATTGATAATAATGGTGACAAACAAGTTCCTGTGGTAATTCATCGTGCTATTTTTGGAACTTTTGATAGATTTACAGCATTTATTTTAGAAGAGACAAAAGGAATATTACCAGTGTGGTTAAGTCCGGTTCAAGTAAATATTATTCCAGTTAATAATGAATATCATTTGGATTATTGTAATGAATTGAAAGAAAAACTTTTAGCGAATAATATTCGGGTTGAAGTTGATGCTCGAGATGAAAAGTTAGGTTATCGTATGCGTGAATCTCAAACGAAAAAAATTCCTTATACTTTAGTAATTGGTGATAAGGAAGTAGAGACAACTAAAGTTAATTATCGTAGACATGGTAGTAAAGATACTACTTGTGTATCGGTTACTGAATTTGTAGATTTAGTTTTGAATAATATAAAAGATTATAAATAGTATGAAGAATTCTTCTATTGATTAGGAGATTCTTTTTTGTTAAAATGCTTAATTATTCTTTTCTTTATGTTATAAGATTTTAGATAGAATTAGTAATTATAGGTGGTAAAAAATATTTAATAGATAATTATTAGGAAAATATATCTAGATGGGGTAATTATTTAGAAGTATTTTTTTTAAAATGTTTTATATTTTTTTGCTTTCTTTGGTATTATATGTTAAAATATTTAATAGAAAAAAGAGGAGGAATATTAATGATAGATAGGTTAGAGGCGATGGTAAAAAGATATAATGATATTACAGAAGAATTATCTAAACCAGAAACTATTCAGGATATAAAAAAAATGACAGAATTATCAAGAGAACAAACTAGATTGGCAGAAGCGGTAGATTTATATAATCATTATAAGGATGTATTAAAAAATATTGATGAAGATAAAGAGTTAGTAAAGGATAGTGAATTAGGAGAATTTGCGAGAGAGGAATTAACAAGTTTAGAAGAAGAAAAAGTAGTAATTGAAGATAGGTTACAAGTATTGTTATTACCACATGATCCAAATGATGAAAAAAATGTTATTGTTGAGATTAAAGGCGCTGTGGGTGGAGATGAAGCTAATATTTTTGCTGGTGACTTATTTGATATGTATACTAAGTATGCTAATCGTGAAGGTTGGAAAATTGAAATTATGAATAGTGTTGAAGGAACAGCGGGTGGTTTTTCTAATATTGAATTTATGGTAAAGGGAGAAAGCGTGTATTCAAAATTAAAATATGAAAGTGGCGCTCATAGAGTTCAAAGAGTTCCAGTGACTGAAAGTCAGGGAAGAGTTCATACTTCAACTTCAACCGTATTAGTTATGCCTGAAGCTGATGAATTTGATTTTGAATTAGATGAGAGTGAAGTTAGAATTGATATCACAAGAAGTTCTGGTTGTGGGGGACAAGGTGTTAATACAACTGATAGTGCGGTTAGATTGACACATATACCAACGGGTATTATCGTTTATTCTCAAACGGAGAGAAGTCAAATAAAAAATAAAGAGAAAGCGTTTAAAATATTAAAAACTAGGTTATATGATTTGAAATTGAGAGAAAAAGAGGAAGCTGAAGGTAAGGAAAGACGTAGTAAGATTGGTACTGGGGATAGAAGTGAAAAGATTAGAACTTATAATTATCCTCAAAATAGGCTTACTGACCATCGAATTGGTTTTACGTCAATGAATTTGGATCGAATTATGGATGGAGATTTAGGTGTTGTTGTTGATGCTTTAATTAATGAGGATCAAAAAAGAAAGTTAGAAGGTATAGAAGAGGATATTGCATAGTAAAGTACTGATAAAGATGATACTTTGTGTAATATCTTTTCTTACTATTAGGGAAATGGGTGTTTAATGTGAGAGATAGTGATTTAGAGTACTTAAAAAGATATTTACCAAAGGATAGGTTAGAAGAAGGGATAAAGTTATTGGAGAAAGGTATTTCTCCACAGTATATTGTGGGAAATGTTAATTTTTATGGTAACATAATTAATGTTAATAATAATGTATTAATACCTAGATTTGAGACAGAGTTATTAGTAGATAAAACGATAAATTATATTAGAAATTCTTTTTTCGATATTAGTGAGTTAAAGATATTGGATATTGGTACTGGTAGTGGTTGTATTGCGATTGCTTTGAAGAAAGAATTAGGTTGTAATGTTAGCGCTGTGGATATATCTAGTGAGGCATTAGAGGTAGCAAGGAATAATGCTTTAAATAATGAAGTAGATGTTAATTTTATAGAGAGTGATATTTTTAATAATCTTAATAATAAGTTTGATGTAATTATTAGTAATCCACCTTATATAAGATATGATGAGGAAATAGAAGGAATTGTTAAAAATAATGAGCCACATTTGGCTTTGTATGCCGATGAAGATGGAATGTATTTTTATGATAAAATTTTAAAAGAATGTAGAGAATATTTAAATGATAAATATTTAATAGCTTTTGAGATTGGTTATGAACAAGGGGATGCGGTTATGAAGTTGGCATATAAATATTTAGATAATGTTATTGTAAGAGTAGAGCAAGATTATTCTAATAAGAATAGATTTGTATTTATTTATAGAAAATAGAGTCAATGTGTTAGTTGATTCTTTTTCTTTTTGGAAAGTACTTATGAAGTATTTTTCTTTTTATGATTAATTAGCTATATAAATGTATTTTAAAATATGATACAATAAACTTAAGTAGTAGGTGATGATAATGAATGAGATAAAGAGATATAGTCCTGATTATAAGGAAGGTTTAAGTAGTAAGCAAGTTAATGAGAGGATTCAAAGTAATTTAGTTAATTATAATGATCAGCCGCCAACAAAAAGTATAAAGGAGATTATTAAGAGTAATTTTTTTACTTATTTTAATTTTATTAATGTAATTCTTGGAGGAATGATTATTGGGGCTGGGATTTATGGTGGTCAAATCTTTGATTCGTTAAAGAATTGTTTATTTATGGGCGTAATTATTTGTAATAGTGTTATTAGTATTATTCAAGAAATTATTTCAAAGAAAACGATTGATAAGTTATCAGTTTTGGCTGAGGCTAAAGTTATGGGAATTAGAAATGGTAAAGAGGTAACTTTAGGAATTGAAGAGATTGTTTTAGATGACGTTTTGAAATATTATATGGGTAATCAAGTTGTGACTGATTCAGTTATATTAGAAGGGACAGTTGAGGTTAATGAGTCTTTCTTAACGGGAGAGGTTGATCCAATTCCTAAAAAGGAAGGTGATACAATTTTATCGGGTAGTTTTATCGTTAGTGGTAGTTGCTATGCTCGAGTTGAAAACATCGGTCGTGATAATTATATTTCGAAGATTAGTAGTGAAGCTAAGTATGAGAAAAAGGTTAATTCGGTTATTATGAATTCTTTTGAGGGGATGCTTAAGGTTTTGTCTGTTGTTATAGTGCCAGTTGGAATATTGTTATTTATGAATCAATGGAATGTTACTGATGGAGACTTTACGGCAACGGTCTTTAATACGGTTGGAGCTTTAATTGGAATGATACCAGAAGGATTATTATTACTTACTAGTTCAGTTATGGCTATTAGTGTGGTGAGGTTATCTAAGTATAAAGTATTAGTGCAACAATTGTATTGTATAGAGACACTAGCAAGAGTTGATGTAATTTGTTTGGATAAAACGGGAACAATTACGGAAGGAGCAATGGAACTTGTTAAGGTAATTCCAGAAGAAGGAATTGATAGTAATAAATTAGATGAGGTGTTAGCTAATATTAGTTATGCCTTTGAGAATACAAATGCAACGATGGAGGCAATGCAAGGTTATTATCTAAATAAGGGAATATGGTCAGTGATAGATAAAATAGAGTTTTCTTCTAGTAGGAAATTTTCGGCGGTAGCTTTTGATAAACGAGGCAGTTATTATATTGGAGCACCTGAATTTGTATTAAAGGGGGACTTTCCTAAGTATGAGAAAAAAATAGGTGAATATAGTGATTATCGTGTGTTAGTGGTGACTTATTCTAAGAATAAATTAAGTGAAAGTCCCATTGATTTAAAAGTATTAGGCTTTATCTTAATTCAGGATAAGATTAGAAAGGAAGCTCCAAATACGTTAAAGTACTTTAAGGAACAGGGAGTTAGAGTAAAGATTATTAGTGGTGATAATTTTAAGACGGTTTGTAGTATTGCTAAGAGGGCTGGATTAGAGGACGCTAAAGGAATGGATGCGACATTGCTTACTAAGGATAATATTGATGAAATGTTAGAGAAGTATGATGTGTTTGGGCGGGTTACGCCTAGTCAGAAGAAAATGATTATAGAGAGTTTACAAAAACAAGGTCATACAGTGGCGATGACGGGTGATGGTGTTAATGACGTATTGGCTTTAAAGAAAGCTGATTGTAGTATTGCGATGGCTAGTGGTAGTGATGCAGCTAAGAATGTTAGTCAGTTAGTGCTATTAGATTCTAATTTTGCATCGATGCCTAAAGTAGTCGCGGAAGGTAGGAGAACAATTAATAATGTAGAAAGGTCGGCATCTTTACTTCTTATTAAGACAATTTTTACTTGTATATTGGTGAGTATTTGTATTTTTATGGAGAGTGAATATTTTTATATGCCGATTCATCTTAGTTTGATTACAACTTGTACGATTAGTATTCCTTCTTTTGTGTTAGCCTTGGAACCTAATCATAATTTAGTAAAGGGTAAATTTATGTTGAAAGTAGTTGGTAAAAGTGTTCCAGCGGCTTTAACTGTAGTATTTAATGTAGTAATGATTGTTTTATTTAGAGAGCAATTTTCAATTGATCATGATTTGACGTCAACTTTAATTGTTATTATGACGGGAACGACAGGATTTATCTATCTTTATAGGTTATGTAAACCTTTTAATTGGTTTAGAGGAATATTATATGGTTTCTTAATAACTTTATTTACTTATATTGTAATATTTCAAAGTGATTTCTTTGATTTATCACAGGTTAGTTTTAAGACAGTGCTTTTATATATAGTATTTGCTATATGTAGTATATGGATATTTGATAAGTTAAATAGAGGAATTGATTTATTGTTAAAGAAGCTTGATAAGGATTATGAGGTTAGAAATTATTAGGTAAGAATACTTAATTAGACTGTAGTTTAGGTTAGAGATTTAGGTAAGATAAGGATAGTGATATATAGATGGTAGATAAATTAAATGGGGGTAATCTTCCTATTAAAGAGCAATTAGATATTTTAGAGAATATTTTAAGGTTAAATACTAAGTTAATAAGTATTTTAGAAATATTAGAGCAAGATGGGATAAAGAATTATTATGTAGGGGCAGGAGCGATTAATCAGACGATATTTAATTATTATCATGGATTTGAGATAGATTATGGAATTAAAGATTATGATATAGTTTATTATGATGAAGATGTTTCTTATGAGAAGGAAGATATTATTATTAAGAGATTAGGAAAAGAACTAGATAAGTTAGATATTTGTTATGATATAAAAAATCAGGCTAGAGTACATATATGGTATTATGAAAAGTATGGTATTAAGAGAATTCCTTATACTAGTGTTGAAGATGCAATTGCTAGTTGGGGAGCCACTATTACTTGTGTTGGTGTTAGATTAGAAAATAGTAAATTGGTAGTTTGTGCTCCATATGGATTAAATGATATATTTAATATGGTCATTAGACCAGTTAAGCGGGAATTTAGTAAGGAATTATATGATGAGAGAGCAGAACGTTGGATGAAGAAATGGTCTAAGTTAAAGAAACAAGAGTGGTAATTTTTATTTAGAAGTTAGCTTCTAATAACTAAATAAATATAGTAATGTAGTAGTGTTCTTTATAAGTATTTTACTAAAAAGATAATTTTATTTTGAATAATGTTTCTTTTTAGTTTTTTTTTATTTTAGTTTGTGATAAAATATAATTGTATAATAGTGAGGTGTGTTATGAATGGATTAGAAAATACTGCCGTTTATGGTAATAATATAAAAAAAGAAGTTGAAAAATATACTATTACTATTATTGATGAGGATGAAATAAAAAATATTTGTTTGAATGATTTTAGAAAGGATGTTATTACTTTTGGGAGAGCTGAAGGTAATGATATTAAGTTAAAATCTTTATTAGTATCTAGTAACCATGGATATTTTAGAATTGACGCTAATGGTATTCAGGTTGTTGATAATAATAGTACTAATGGAATATTTGTTAATAATAATAAATATACTGATTGTTATTTGAATGATGGGGATTCAGTAAAGATTGATAATCCAGTTGAACCATTAAAGAGAGGAATTATTATTATCTTAACGTTAGGAAGTGACGTTAATAATTGGCAACAAATTGATTTAAATACTAAGGAAAAGATTGTTATTGGAAGAGATTCAACATGTGATATTGTTTTAAATCACGTATCTATTTCGTTACAGCATGCAACGATTTCGAAAGGGATAGATGGGTTTGTAATAGGTAGTAATAGTATTACAAATGATGTGATGATTAATGGAAGTCTTCTTCATGGACAAGCTACTTTAAAGGAAAGAGATGTTATATTAATAGCTAATGCTAAACTTATTTATAACAAGGGTCGCATTTTATATCAAATGTATGATAAAGGTGTTAGGTTGGACGCTATTGATATTGTTAAAACAGTTAAGGTTAAAGGTAAGAAGCGAGATATTTCGCAACACGTAGATTTATCTGTAAAGCCTGGTCAATTTGTAGCTTTTGTTGGTGGTAGTGGTGCTGGTAAGTCGACGTTTATGAATTGTATTAGTGGCGTTTCTAAACCTACTAGCGGTAGTGTATTTGTAAATGGTAATGATTTGTTTAGTAATTATCAGACTTTAAAGAATATTATTGGCTATGTTCCACAGCAAGATATTGTTTATACAGATTTGATTTTGAGTGATATGTTGCGATATGCAGCTGATTTGCGAATGCCTGAGGATACTTCGGCAGAGGAGAAACAAAAGAGAATTGATGAAGTTTTAGATATTGTAGAACTTAGCACTAAAAAGGATGTTATGATAAGAAATCTTTCTGGTGGTCAAAGGAAACGTGCCAGTATAGCGGTTGAATTGATAGCGGATCCGAAATTATTCTTTTTGGATGAACCAACGAGTGGTCTTGATCCAGGAACTGAAAGAAGTATGATGCTAACGCTTAGAAAAATGGCTAATAGCGGTAAGACGATAATTTTAGTAACGCATACGACATTGAATTTACATTTATGTGATAAGGTTGTCTTTTTTGGTATGGGTGGTAGGTTATGTTATTCTGGTCCACCTAAAGAAGCTTTAACTTTCTTCGAGGTAGATGATTTTGTTGATATTTATACATTATTAAATAATGATACTACTACTTGGCATGAAAAATTTAATAATTCTCCATATAGGGAAAAGTTTGTTCCAAATACAGAAGCTGGACCAATAACGAAGAGTAAGAATAAAAAGTCATTTTTGAGGCAATTTATAACTTTAAGTAAGAGGTACATGAAGACGATAGTTAATAATAAACAGCAATTAGGATTATTATTTGTCCAGGCTCCAATAATTGCCTTTTTAATGTCTTTAGTTGTTACTGAGGATTTATTTACATATTATGATGAGACGAAAATGATATTATTTGGTCTTGCGACAGCATCGATATGGTTAGGATTACTTAATGCTATTCAAGAAATTTGTAGGGAGAGAGTTATTTTACAAAAAGAATATATGGCTGATTTGAAAGTTTCAGCATATTTAGGTTCAAAATTTATAGTTTTATTATTACTTGGATTAATACAAGCTATTTTATTGATTGGTGTTTTTTCATTGTTAGTTGAAGTACCTACTATAGGGTTGAATTATAGTTGGTATTTGGAAATGGTTTTAGTTTGTTTCTTAACTATTATTTCCTCTTCTTCTTTAGGGTTAGTTGTATCTGCATTTGCTAAAGATACTAGTGTGGCAATGACGATAGCCCCTTTATTATTGGTTCCACAGTTAGTATTTTCGGGAATTTTATTTCCATTAGAAGGATTAGTAGAAAAAATTTCTAATTTTATTCTATGTCGATGGGCTGTTGAAGGTCTTGGAACAATAAATGATTTGAATAGTTTAGTTACTATTATTCAAGATGTTGTTCCGGGATATAAAAGAGAGGTTGAGGATTTCTATCTTTTTACAACCGAGCATTTTAATGACGCGATTGGTATGATAATAATTTTGATGATATTTTTTATGATAATTTGTTATTTCATTTTGAAAAATCAGTTAGAAAGTGATAGGTAGATATTATGAGGAATAATTTATGGGATGGATGGAATATAACCGAAAAAATTGGCGAAGGTAGATCAGGAGAAGTTTATAAGGCTACCAAAAGAGTCGATGGTGTTACTTTAAGCTGTGCTATAAAATATGTTAGTTTACCTAAAAACCAAGAAGAATTAAATGCTTTAGTAAAAAGTGGTGTTGTTAAAGATGTGCAAGGGGCAAATAAATATTATTTGAAAATTATAGAAGATTTAAAAAAAGAAATAGCAATTATGCAAATGTTTAATGGAAATCCTTATGTTATAGATTGTTTTGATTTTATTCAAGAAAGTAAGTATGATAATACGGGGATTGATTTCTATATTAGAATGGAATTAGCTGAAGATATTAATAGTTACTTTAGTGCTAGAAAAGCAAGTGAAGCAGATGTTGTTCAGTTAGGAATAGATATTTGTAATGCTTTAGAGTTATGTGCATCTTTAAAAATTATTCATAAGGATATTAAGCCTAGTAATATTTATATTGGTAGTGATGGTAAATATAAGTTAAGTGATTTTGGAATTGCTAGTACTTTAGATGAATCAAATAAACATGTATTAGGTACTTATAGTTATATGTCACCAGAAGTTTATAATAAAAAAGAAATATCTTTTTCGACTGATTTATATTCTTTAGGATTGGTTATGTATAGATTGCTTAATGGGAATAAACTTCCTTTTGAGAGTAAGATGTCTAATGAAAAGGTTTCTTCGAAGTCAAGACTTGCTGGTAAGCCTATTCCTCCAATTAAGGGAGTAGACGATAGATTAATGAATATAATCTTGAAAGCATGTAATTATGATAGTAGTTTGCGTTATAAATCGGCTACTGACATGAAAAAGGATTTAGAAAAATTAACAGGAAAAGTTAAAGTTGATAAGGGAATTGCTCCAGTAGAAAAAACATTAAGTATTTATGATACTGAGATTGTTGATAATGGTAAGTATTTTACTAACTCAAATGTTAGTAATAAACCAAAAGCTACTAAACCAACTTTTAAAATGCCTGATTTTAAGATTAAACCTATTAGTAAAGAAACTTTCTTTAAGAACAAGGATGGTAAGTTTTCAAGAAAAATTCTTTGGTTAGTAGCTTTAATTGTATTAATTTTATTGTTAATTTATGGTTGTTCTTATAATAAAAAATGTGATGCTGGATATGTTAATAAAAATGGTTCATGCGTTAAGGGGTATTATTATTGCGATAATGGTTATTCTTTAAATAAAGATAATAAATGTCAAAAAACAACAGAATCTATTGATGCTAGGGTTAATGCTTATTGTGATGACGATTATATTTTAAATGGTGATTATTGTGTTAAAAGTGATACAAAAGAACCAAAAATGGCATATCAATGTGCTACTGGTTTTACGTTAAATGGAACTAAATGTGTTGCTGAAGAGGCAGCTGCGCCTAATGCTAGTTATTCTTGTCCTAGTGGTTATACTTTAATTGGGGATAAGTGTGGTAAAGCAATTACTGAGAAAGCTACAACTAGTTATACATGTCCATCTGGTTATACTTTATCTGGTACTACATGCAGTAAGACTGAGAATAATTCTTCTTATGTTGTTACGACAAAGACTTGTTCAAGAGGAACATATAATTCTTCAAGGGATAAATGTTGTGTAGGTTTTTATTGCATTTATGAACCAACTGTAAATAAATCTTGTAGTCAAGGAACTTATAGTAATGGCACATGTGTTGTTAAATCAACCACCAATGCTACGACTAAGTATTCTTGTTCTTCAGGCTATCAATTGGTGGCTAATCAATGTGTAAAGACTGAAACTAAGGATCCTAGTGTTAGTTTATCTTGTTCTTCGGGTTATACTTTAAAATCTAATGTTTGTTATAGAGCAGTGTCTGTAGATGCTGTACCTGGTTATTCTTGTGATAGTGGTTATGTCTTTAATGGACAATTATGTATAGCTAATGAGAAGAAAGATCCAACAAAAGAGTATAGTTGTTCCAAAAAATACACTTTAAATGGTGATAAGTGTGAAAAATATGAAATAGTAAATTCAAAAGTTCATTATGATAAATAAATTTATAAAGTAGGTTGGTGTTATGAAGGTATTAATTACAGGTGCTAGCAGTGGAATAGGAAAAAGTTTAGCAATAGAGTTTGCTAGAACTGGCTATGATTTGGTATTAGTAGCTAGAAGTAAAGATAAGTTAAAAGAAGTAAAAGAGATAATAGGGGATAAAGTTCATGTTGAACTTTATCCTATTGATTTAAGTGATATAAATAATTGTATTAAGTTACATAATGATATAAAAGATATTGATATCTTAGTCAATAATGCTGGTTTTGGTCTATTTGGTGAATTTACTGATACAGTTATAGATAAAGAATTAGCAATGATTGATATTAATATAAAAGTATTACATTATTTGATGAAATTATATTTATGTGATATGGTGAAAAAAGATAAGGGTCATATTTTAAATGTGGCTTCAATTGCAGGTTTTATGCCAGGTCCTTTGATGAGTACTTATTATGCAACTAAAAATTATGTTGTTAGTTTAAGTGAAGCGGTTAGAGAAGAGTTAAGGAAAAGTAAGTCTAAAGTAAAAATTAGTATTTTATGTCCTGGACCAGTTGAGACTAATTTTGATAATGTAGCTGGAGTTAGTTTTAGTCTTAAGGGTAAGAGTAGTGAAGATGTGGCTAAGTATACAGTAGATAAATTAAAAAAGGGTAAGTTTTATATAGTTCCTGGTTGGGATATAAAGGTTTTAAGAATACTTAATTTTTTTATTCCTAGTAGTTTGATAACAAGAATAGTATATTATCAACAAAGAAAGAAAAATAAGTAAAAACATGGTATATTTAGGGAGTAAAATAAATTGCATGAAGAATTAATTTTTAAGACGTTTAGTGAATTTAAATATTGTAAACAGTTATTTAAGAAAATTAGAAGATTAGATGAAAAGAAACAAAAAATTTTATATAAATGTGTAAATATTGTATAAATAAAATTAAAATCACCCATTATGAAAGTGAAAGGGTGATTATTTTATGAAGAAAGTTATATTAGTAGTGTTAACAATAATAGTAGCTTTTTTGGTATATATAAATGTTAATGCTGAGGTAGGGGAGATAGTAATACCTGAGGCAGCGATTAGGGTTAGAGTTATTGCTAACTCTAACAGTATAGATGATCAAAGTATGAAAATGAAAGTAAAGGCTAAAATAGAAGAGAGTATTTCGCCAATGTTAATTGGGGTTGATAATGTAGAAGATGCTAGAAGTGTTATTAGTTCTGGGATAAAACAATTAGAAGATGATGTAGAAGTATTATTCTTAGATAATGATTATGATAAAGATTTTGTGGTTAATTTTGGAGATAATTATTTTCCGGAGAAAGATTATAGGGGAGTACATTATGATGAGGGTGAGTATGAATCTTTAGTGGTGACGATTGGAGAAGGTGAGGGAGATAATTGGTGGTGTGTATTATTTCCTCCATTATGTTTATTAGAGGCTAGTGAAAGTGAAGTTGATGATACGGAATATCAATTTTTTGTAGCAGAGATGTTAAATAAAATTTTTTCATAGTTAGGAAATATTCATAATATTATTTATTAGGTGATAATATTCATGAATATTTTTTTTACTTGTTTTTTGGTAGCGCTTAGTTTATCGATGGATGCTTTTTCATTGGCTTTAATATATGGAACGTATGGTTTATCTAAAAAGAATGAATTAATATTGGCGGTAATTGTAGGATTGTTTCATTTTTTTATGCCTCTATTGGGGCTTGGATTTGGTAATTTTTTGCTGAATTATTTTGTATTTAATTTGGATTTGATGGTGGGAATCATATTTTTGATAATTGGAATTGAAATGGTAATTTCGGGCATTAAAGAGGAAGAGGTTAAAATACTTATTAGTCTGGTTGGATTTTTTTTATTTGGGCTGTCGGTTAGTATAGATAGTTTTACAACAGGGATTGGAATGTCAGTACTTAGTCATAATTATATTGGGGTTGCAATGTTATTTATGATAGTTAGTGGGATATGTACTTATATAGGGCTAAGATTTGGTAATAGTCTTAGTGAAAGACTTGGGAAGTATGCAACAATTGGGGGAGGGATAGTAATGGTAGGATTAGGGCTAATGTACTTTTTATGATAGGGATAAAAAGTAAAAAATGACTAGAGTTTTAGTCATTTTTTATATGTTGCTGAATCTTTTGAAGAGGGTGATATTTAAATTTCTTCTGGATTAATTAAACTTAAACTAACTTTTTGTTTTTTAGTATCAATATCATATACATAACAGTTAACAATATCACCAACATTGACTACTTCCATTGGATGCTTAATGTAATCTTTAGTTAATTTAGATATGTGGGCAAGACCATCATCGTGAAGACCAATATCAATAAATACACCAAAGTCAACGACATTTCTGACTGTTCCTTGAAGTTCCATCCCTCTCTTTAAATCTTCTATCTTTAGGATATCGCTCTTTAACAACGGTTTTGGAAAATCATCACGGAAATCACGATTAGGTTGTTTCAAACATTTAACGATGTCTTCTAAAGTATAATTATCAATCTTATGTTCATTACAATATTTGTCTATATCTAATTCATCTAGCTTTTTAATTAGTTCTTCACTACCAATATCTTTAGTATCAAGACCTAGACTAGCTAATAATTCTAGTGTTGCCTCATAACTCTCTGGATGAATTGGGGTCTTATCTAAAATGTTTTCTCCATCAATAACTCGCATAAACCCAATCGCTTGCTCATAAACCTTCGGTGATAGTAACTTCTTTTTAAGTATTTCTCCACGTGATAAAATCTTACCATTTTCTTCACGATACTTCACGATTTTTTCAATCGTTGTTTTAGTCAAACCAGATACATATTTCAAAATTGAAGGACTAGCCGTATTAATATTAACACCAACTGAGTTAACCGCTTTACTAACAACAAAATCTAAAGATTCATTTAATTTCTTCTGATTGACATCATGTTGATATTGACCAACGCCAATACTTTTTGAATCAATCTTAACTAGCTCACTAAGCGGGTCTTGTAACCTTCTACCAATACTAATTGCACTACGTTCTTCAACATGTAAATCAGGAAACTCACTTATTGCCAGTGGACTAGCTGAATAAACTGAAGCTCCAGCTTCACTTACGATTATATATTCTACTTGCTTTTCTTTATATTCCTTAACAACTTCTGACACTAACTTTTCACTTTCTCTAGAAGCGGTTCCATTACCAACGGCAATAATATCTACATTATATTTATTAAGCAAATCTTTAATAATCTTCTTGGCTTCATCCCACTTATTATGTGGTTCATGTGGATAAATCTTATTAATATTTAAAATTCTTGAAGTAGCATCAATAACTGCTAACTTACATCCTGTTCTATATGCCGGGTCAAATCCTAATACTATCTTATCCTTCATCGGTGGAGTAAGTAATAACTTTTCTAAATTCTTTCCAAATACATCAATTGCTCCGTCTTCTGCTACTTCTTTTAATTCCGCACGAACTTCTCTTTCAACACTAGGGAATATTAATCGTTTATAGCTATCTCTAATTGCTGCTTTAACAATTTCAGCCACGGGACTTTTATCATTCTTAATAATTTTTTTATCGAACCATGCCATTACATAATCAGTATCAACATCAATACCAATACTAAGAATGCCTTCTTTTTCACCACGATTCATCGCTAATACTCTATGCGGTTTAACAAATTTAACCTTTTCACTATAATCATAATACATCTCATAAACTTGACCTTCGTCTTCAGCTTTTTTCTTCATCTTTGAAACAATAATTCCATAATTCATCATATTATGTCTTAAATACTTACGATAACTAGCATTGTCACTAATCCATTCAGCAATGATATAGCTAGCCCCTTGAATCGCATCAGCTGTTGTTTTAACTGCTTCATTCAAGTATCTAGAAGCTAATTCTTCCATATCAATATTCATTGGAAAACTCATCATAATCTTCGCCATTGGCTCTAAACCATTCTTAATAGCTTCAGTCGCTTTTGTTTTTTTCTTTTCCTTAAATGGACGATATAAATCTTCAACTTCAACCAATTTTTCACATTTCATAATGTCCTTCTTTAATTCTTCAGTAAGAAGACCTTTCTCATCTATTAAACGAATAACATCTTCTTTTCTCTTTAATAAATTAACTTGATATTCGTAAACTTCATTAATCTGTCTAATCTGTTCTTCATCTAAAGCACCTGTAGCTTCTTTACGATATCTAGCAATAAACGGTACTGTATTACCTTCACTAAGTAAATTTAAAACACTTTCCACTTGTGAATTTTTAACAGCTAAAGTTACTGCAATTTCTTTAATAATATCTTGATTCATATAAACTTCCTTCCTTCATAAAAAAAGATATAATTATCTCTTACCAAATAATTATATCAAAAATATTTAAAATTTAGTTATAATTTACTAATAATAAATTTTTTGATCTATTAAAAATGCTTAAAAATTCTTTTCTAATCATTAGATAAAATTAATGTTAATTAGTGCTTACCTGTTAATTGTTATTCTAAAATTATCTATTCTTTCTATACTTATCTTCATGAATATGACTATCCAAATAATTATCAAGTTCATAGTTATAATCAATTTCTTTCAATATATCTTTATTATCCAAATATTGTTTCTTAGCAATCGCAATTGGGATTCCTAATCTTTTACTTTCATTTACAACTTCTTCTGTAACTTCATCAAAAACAAGGAGAAAATCCGGTCTTAAAGCATCAAAAATTTGATTATTTGGGTTTTTCTTATTTACAATTTGGATTTCACTATAAAACTTACTTCCTTTTACGATTTGCTCTGATGTCATAATTCTATTAACTCTATTTGATCCAGCATCAACACTATCTTTATAATTAGTATCCATTGAATAAGAGTCACTTTCAAATACATGAAGAATGCAATCCGCATCAACATTACAATAGCCATAAGTATAACTATGATCATTAAAAATATCATTATTCTCATTTGATAAAAGCGTATAACAATTTCTTCTATAATTACTTTGTTCACGATATTGTCCCATGCATCTAACTAGCATTGTATATTCTTTATCTCTAAGATCATAAACATTAACGCCATATTTTACAGTCTGTTCTTTATCAATATATTCAGGATGGTTATCTAATTTAATTATATCTTTATTCATATTCTTATAAGCTAAATCTTTTAAATTTCTTAAATCTTGATAAAACATAAGACTAATATTTTTATCTTTAAACTTTTTATAAAGATTAATTTTATTTATGTTATCAATTTTATCAATATTTAAAATAGCATTATAAAATTCTTCTTTTTCACTATCTAATACTTTATTACTA
Source organism: Bacilli bacterium (assembly GCA_017480975.1). Taxonomy (GTDB): domain Bacteria; phylum Bacillota_I; class Bacilli_A; order RF39; family UBA660; genus RUG11198. The sequence goes on along the minus strand of JAFURK010000018.1, from coordinate 5,600 downwards.
TCATCTAATATCTTATTATATCTAAGCATTTCCTTAATATTTAGCCAAACATTATAAATATTATCTTGGAATAAATAGTCAACAATTATTTCGCTTAATTTTTTACTAGTTTCACTCTTTAGAAATTGATAAACAGCTTCTTTTTTGTCTCCAAAAGTTTCGCTATTATTTTCGTAGTCATAATTCCTCATTCGATCTAATTTTGATAAAACATCAACGGTAAAGATATAATCAATATCAGCATTTCCATTTAAAAGATTAGGATTTTCCAAAATATCTTGATATTCCTTAAATAAATCACTATCTTTTTGATATTTTTCAATCATTCCATTATAATACTTTTTCACTCTTTCCTCGAGAAAAAGAGAAGGATTAGTATTTTCTACTTTGTTTATATTATTTCTAAATTGAATTAAGCTAGGATGTTTTAATTTTTCAAAAAATTCTTCACTTTCAATTATATCAGAATGAACTTTAATTCCATTTATAACAATAAAAGGCATATTAAATTTAGAAGCTAAATAAAGAGCTCTATTATCATTTTGAAAGAAAAAACTTTGAACTTCAGGTTTAAAACTTTTTATCATCCATACCAAAGTTTCATCTTTAAATGGTTCTTTTAATAATTTATATTGATCTTTTTCCGAAACAAAGCCAATAAAATTATTAGGGTGTAGCCAATTATTTTCTTCCATTTTATATATTATTTGTGTTAGTAATGAATAATCTAAATCATAAAAACTAGAATAAAAACTAGAGTTTCTTTTAAAAAATTCATTAAATAAATAATCATTTTTTAAAGTCATTTCTATGGTTTTGTTTAAATCATTTTCACAAGCCGCTGCAAACAATATATAGCTACTACTATTTTTATTTAAAAATATCTTTAAGGTTTCTTGATTTATAACTGAAAATAAATCTTCTACTTCTAGATAATTAAATAATCCTCGAAAATATCCCCAATAATCATTTTTACTATCTTCTAATATGCTTTTTTTAAATTTATTTTGAATTCTTTCATCATTAAATATTTTTTTCTTTATTTCAGGTTCAAATTTATTAATAGTTTTTATTAAATGATTAAGAGGTATTTTTTCCAAATCACTAATATTTTCTAAAAAAATTTCTGCTGAAAATTTAGCTTTATCAATATCTTTTTTCTTTTCTTCAAGACTTAATTCATTAAAATTATTACTAATCTCATTTGCTTCATTTTTATCAAGTTCATTAAAAAAATCTAAAATTAATTTATCAAGTTCGGTTGAATAATAAAAATTATGATAGTCTTTTTTTTCTATATTGTGATAATAATCTTTAAAATAATATGAATAATATTTTTTTCTTTTTTCATTTAGGGAACAGTTATTTAATACATATAGCAAATGGTTTAATTTAATAAGTTGTTCATCTTCAGATTTATTCCATTTATGAAACATACTAATTTCATCTTTAGAGAAGAATTCTTGATTTAACTTATTAAACTTATTGAAATCTTCTTTTAATAAAACTTTGCATTGTCTTAATAAATCAATTTGTTCATCAGTTAAATTAATAAACTTCTCCCACGGTATAACAATAATAGTATCTTCATTTAATTTAATTGAACCCTCTAGATAACTATCAAAGAAATTTTTTACAATAATTTGTTTATCATTAATAGGACTAATAATAACTATCTTATCTTCATATGAAACTTTATTTACTGAAATAGCCATTACTTTTTTTTCACTAATTTTTAAATTAATATCTGGAAGATAAGATGGTATGGTTTGAATATCTAAATTAGTTGGTAGATATTCATTCTTAATTACATCTACATCAATTGATGCATAATTTTTATCTTGAAGTATAATCTCTTTTCTTAATACCTTAGCCTTTTCTTCATTTTTTTCATCAAAAATAGGAAATTGTAATAAGTCTAATTGAAAAGAATTAATATCACTTAATTGTAATTTATTATCATTAATTTTGTTAAATATTTCTGTTGAATAATAATTATTCATTAAATTATCTAAAAGAAGAGGGGAGCTATCAATTAATTTAAGAAAGTGTAAAGAAAAGAAATCTTCTTCGATAAAATATCTATCACATAAAGATTTTATTTTTTCTTTACCAATTTTTTCAATTAATATTTTTTCTTCTGATATTTTCATTTCTTCTAAATTTTTAGCTATTGGATCATCAACTAGTTCATCAAGTTTTTGTTTATTTTTTCTTCTAAAAAAAGGAAAATGCATACTTATCACTACCCTTACTATATTAATATAATTAAATTATATCATTACAAGTTCTAATTAACAATAAAAAACTAATATTAGTAACATTCCTTACTAATATTAGCATCTATATCAGTATTTTATCTTCTCATCTTTCTTTCCTCTTCAAGATAACTATTTTTTGTATAATCATCATTAATTATTTCATATGCCTTAAATCCTAAATCAATCTTCTTATCATAACATTCTTTAATCTTATTCAAATATTTAGAAGTATTAATTTTAACAATTGGAATATTAAGCCTTTCGGCTTCTTTGGCATATCTTTCATTAATCCTATCAAACGCTATTAAGTAACTAGGTTTTATAGTTGCATACTTATTTAAACTTTCTAGCCACTTATTAGCAATCTGGATTTCACTATAATTAGTGGAATCACTAATTTGATTAGGTTTCATAATTCTATTTACATATCTAGTTGTAAAACTGTTAGAGCGAAAATCACAATCAGAATAAGCATCAGTTTCAAAGACATGCATTATATTACCAATATCAAAATCTGTATATCCATAAATATATTTATTTCTAGCATATACTTCCATATTATATCCTGATATCAAGCTATAGCAGTGCCTTCTTATTCTCGAAGTATCAGAATAACTATCTCGACAACTAATTAGCATGTAAAAATCTTCACCATTAAGTTCATAAACTGGCACCTTATATTTTTTACTTTCTTCTTCATTTAATAATTTCTCATTAGTAGTTACCTTAAATAAACTATTTTTTAGTTTTTCATAAGAATGCTTCTTAAGTAAACTCCAATCTTCATAAAAGGTTAAAGCTATCCTTTTATCTTTAAGTTCATGATATAACTTAATTTTATCTTTATTGTTGATTTTATCTATATCTAAGATAGTGCGATATAAATCTAATCTATCTTTACTAATCATTTTCTCGTTATCACTTAAACTATCATGATATCTTAATATCTCCCTAATATTAATCCATACATTATAAATAGTATCCTTAAATAATCCATCAACAACTATCTCACTAATTTTTTGACTAGTGCTTTTAGCTAAATAATCATAAGCTCGCTTCCAACCATCACCATGATAATCATTTAGTCTAATAAGCATTTTCGGATCAATAAAATAATTAAACTCCCTATAATCCTGTAAAAAACTAAAGTTTCCACTTTTAAAACATTCTAATGCCTTATTATATACCATAAAGAACTTAGAATTATCATCATACTCATTTAATAATTCTTCATAATACTTATCAACCTTTTCTTCCAATAATAGGGAAGGGCACTTATCTTGGACCATATTTATATTTCTTCTAAAATCTAATAAACTAGTACACTTCAATTGTTCAAAAAAACTATCTTGATAGATAATATCTTTATCATTAAGTAAATTTTCTAATTCTTCGATATTCATTAACTTACCTCCATTTTTCTATATACTAAAAGTACTTAAAATTATTCTTATGTTATTAAAGCATAAACTAATACTTAGATTTATTCTATTTTAAAGGTAATAATATCTTTTCGATATCATTCCAATTATTTACTCTAATAACATTATGTTCTTTTAAATAATTATCATCTAAATCCGTATTGTGCCATGCTGAAAATAATAACTTAATTTTTCCATTTTCTATATTTTCTAACTTATCATCAATTCTAATATCAAAATTCATAATATTCTTATTAGTGGTAAAAATATATTTATCTGAATTAATAAATGGTAATTTTTCTCTTAAATAATAATATTTATTTCTTAAATTATCCCCACTAATATCTAAACAATCATTCCATAAATAAGCTGTTACTATATAAACATCATAAACTTTATTAAGCATTTCTAACACTTCATAGCATCCTTCAAAAAGAGATGCCCCTTCATAAAAATTTCTTTCTTTAACAAAGTTCCAAAATTCTTCTTTTTTATCTTTAACTAATTCTTGTAAATAATATCCCTTTAATTCTTCTCGTTTATAATTACTACCTAAAAATTCATTAATTAGTTCCAAAAAAATACTATCGGTAATTACATTATCCATATCTACCATAATTGTCTTCATCAATATTCCTCAATTCTCTTTCTTTTTCTTAATCATATCTGCATATATAATCTTATCATCACCATACTTATTCCTGATCTTATCTAAAGCTTTCTGCAACTTATCATCAATAACCTCATTCTTTTTATTAATATTATCCATCTCAAATAAAGATAGCTGTCTATCATTGTTATTTGATAAGTTGCCAACTCCTACACATAATCCTCTAATATAGTTTTCTTTATCCCACAACTTATCAAATAATAAACAAGAATACTTATAAATATCTTGATCAGTATGTATTCTATTATCAAGAACAGTCTGTTTACTAACTTTAATAAAATTACTATACTTAATCCATATACTAACATTTTTAGCATACATGCTACTATCTCTTAATTTTCTTCCTACCTCTAGTGAAAGACTTTTAAGTATTTTAAAACACTCCTCACGGCTACTATAATTGTATGGAAGTACTGTCGATGCTGAAATACTTTTTGCATCTCGCTCCTGATAACTTACTTCACTGTTATCAATGCCATTCGCAAACTCCCACATTAATTTACCATGACTTTTAAATTTCTTAATTAATATGTTTATATCAGTATTCGCTAGTTCGCCAATTGTTTTAATATCCATCTCCTTTAATTTAGCAGCACTAGATTTACCAAGCATAAATAACTCACCAATTGGTAATGGCCACATTTTTGTTTTAACTTCTTCATCAAACAAAGTATGTACCTTATCTGGTTTACTAAAATCAGATGCCATCTTAGCTTGTAACTTATTATTACCAATTCCAACATTAACGGTAAAACCAAATTTTTTCTTTATATCATCTTTAATCTTATAAGCGACACTTTTTGGATCGCCAAATAATTGAATAGAGTAGGTATAATCTAAAAAACATTCATCAATTGAATATCTTTCAATTAAATTAGTATATTGAAGTAAGTATTCATACATTTGATTAGAAAAAACTTTATATAATTTATGATTAGCGGGATAAACCTCTAAATAAGGACATTTCTTTCGGGCCATGTATAAAGATTCTCCTGTTGTAACACCACGAGTTTTACACAGATTACTCTTCGCGACGACTATACCTCGCCTTGACTCTTCATCTCCACCAATAACAGCATATCTATTCCTTATGTCTACGCTTTCTCCATGCCTTAATTTATCTACAGCAGTCCAAGATAAAAAAGCATTATTAACATCAATATGTAAAATAATTCTCTTCATATAAGACCACCTCATTTCTAAATTAATTATATCATTCTAACTAAAAACTGTAAACGATTGTTCGGG
>JAFURK010000017.1 GCA_017480975.1 Bacilli bacterium | reverse complement strand
CTTAATTTTAGTAATTTATTTTCTTTTGTTATTTTATTATTTTTAATTTCAAGTTTTTCATAATCTCTATATAAACTATTCACATAATTAGACATAATATCACCACCTTGACTTGATTATAATACATAAACACCTTAAAAGATAGCCCTTACATTTAATAAAATATAGGTTATAATTGAAGTAAAAAGAAAAAAATAGAGACTAATCTCTACTTTGACTGTGAATAGTAACGATTATTTATATAACCTTTTTTTCTTCTTTTTTCCTTTTACTAGAGAAACAACAATTACTATAATAGCAATTAAAGCTACACTCCCCATAAATATCATTAAGTATTTTTTTAATTCATTTTCTTTTTCTTGATAAATTTTAATTTCTTCATCATAATATTTACTTAAAGTTTCTTCTGTCTCATCATAAACATAATATCCAGTATTACCAGTTTTTAAGTTAGTTCCATAGACTAACCCTACTTTATGACTTTTCTTTATTTTATAATAATCTATTTTTTCATCCTGTAATTCTAAAGTATATTTTTTATAATTCTCTAACTCTTCATTAGACTCTAGCAACTGTAAAGTAACATTTCCAACCTTAATATAATGATATTCTTCGTAAGTATTTTCATGACTATTATATATATAATATTTAATATTATTATCTTTATCCTTTAATAATACTAGGGTAACTTTAGTATTAGTATTTTCATAAGCCACTACATCTTGATCATCAATCTTAATTGTTACCTCTTCGTAATATTCTAACTTTTCTATTAAATCATTATTTTTTTTCACAATTGTATATTCTTCATCTCCAATTTTAACTTTAATTGGATTTAAGTCTTCAACTGTAACAACTATCTTATATACTTTTTCATTACCATTTTCCGCGGTTACTTTTACTTCAATCGTATTCTCACCACTTGATAAATTAACCTCACCGGCTCCATTTACACTAGCTTTATCATCATTAGCGGTAGCATTAATCTTTAATTTTTCAACACTTTGATCAACCGTCAATTTATACTCTGTTTTTTCTTTATCAAATTTAGGATCCAATTCATAGCCATCAACACTTAAACTCTTTAAAGTATTATCCGTACTATATTCTTTCTTATCTGCGGTTGTCCCGCCACTACTTGAACTAGAACCACTACTTGAACTTGAACTTTTAGCAACTACATTCAAAGTAACTGATTTACTACCACTAAAACTACCGTTAGTATCATAATCAGCTACATCTACGGCCGTAGCTGTAATGGTAGCTTTTCCTACACTTTTAGCCGTAAAACTAAAAGTGTAAGTATTACCATCTAACCATTCTCCACTAACGCCACCAGCTAAAACGGAATTATTAGAAGAACTAACATTAAAAGTGCCTGCTAAATTCTTCGCATTAACCGATATTGTTACTTTTTGTCCAACCACAACATTTGAAGCACTAGCCCATATTGAAAGTGAACCTGCTGAAACTTCTGGTTGAAACATTAAAAAGGCAAAAACTAGAAATAGAAAATATTTTATTCTTTTTGTCATGATACCTCCCTACTGGGTTATTTTACTCTTTCCCATAATACTATTTTTAATTTGAACATAATCTACTGCAGTAATTTTTCCATCTTTATTTACATCAGCTGCCGTTTGATAAACACCTGTTAAATTAGATGCTTTAGTAATATAATTTTTTACATTTACATAGTCTACAGCAGTAATTTTTCCATCACCATTTGCATCACCATAAATTAAAACCGTATAAGTTTTCGTTCCATCATTACCGGTAATTGTAACGGTATCACCAGTTTTAAATATATCATTAGTTTTGGTATTACCATTCTTATCTTTGACAACTACTCCTACTGTATGATTATAATTACTAATATTACCGATTATTTGTGATACATTAGTACCTACATTAATACCAAATAAATAACTATTATTATATTTAAAACCAGAATGATTCATTGCATCAGCAACTGTTGTTGTATCCATACTTTCTCTTATAAAATTAATTGTATAAATTCTCGTTTTACCACTTTCTGATGTTACAATTACTTGATTAGTTTGGTTATCTGAAGCGATTTGAATTGTTCCCGTTCCACTTACATTAGCGCTATTAGCCATCTTAGTAGCCCCAACTGATACTGAAGTGGTATTCTTACCTAAATAAACATTATAATTGTAAGTATTATAACTAAAGCCCGTTACTCCACTTCCATTAACAGTTAATCCTTTCAAATAATTATTAGGACTACCTAATTTAGGCGCTGTAACAGCATACGTTGGCATATTATTATAAACTGGTATTACAAATGTTATCGCGGTATTAAAATAGCTTGATAATCCACTATTTATATAACCATTATAACTAATACCACCTTCTTGAACTGTCGCGGCTAAATTTTGCATATACTGATGCGTATAATGGCCATTAGTTGTTGATACATCAAATTTTTCATAATAAAGTGTATCTTGATTTAATGAAATATAACCGCTGTACATGAAATTAGCGCCACCATAAATACCTTTATATGGAGTATTCCAAGATTTTTCAAAAGCATAACCAGAATATTTTGAACTACAACTAGAACATGATGACTTAATATTAAAGAAATTATAATATCCTGAGTAATTCACTCCATTATAAGTAAAACTACCACCAAGTCGTGAATCTGACGTCGTTAAACTTGTCCCCATTTCTTGTTTGATTCTACTAGCAACGTGAACCGCGCTAATTCCAATTTCAGATGAAGCTTTAACAATATCTCCACTAGCACTTCCTGTGCCATCACCAAAGCTCCTAGAATAAATACTATTAAAGAAACTTTGACCTGAAATAACATTTGAAACTACTTCTTTACTTTGATTACTACTATAACCTAATGTCTCAAAAGCAAAAATATATTTTTCATTCAAATAGTTTCGTGGATCCATATAATATGCTATCGCTTCCCTAGAAGCATTATAATAACCAGGCTCACTTTCATATTCCTTAAAAGTATCCGTCCACAAATTATATGTATGCGATGCTGTTGAAAAATAACCTTTATTAAAAGCATTACTGCTTCCCTGTAACAAACTAGCGCCATTACCACTTTCTCCAGCCACTGCCTCATCAAATGCCATACTTAATTTTTCTGCTACAAAATTCCATTTAGGATATCTAGCATGTATTTCTAATAAATATGAATGATAACTTTCCGGAAATCCAGCACTAGTCAATTTAGCCTTATAGTTATCGATTGTATCACCATTAGTTTTATTATTATAATAACTTTGCGCTGTTGTACTTAGTTTAGTTGTATTGACATAATAACCACATATATAACCACTATACTCTCCATTATCAACTTTATACCAATAAGGACAAGTTGCTCCTTTAGTTTCGGTTATTCCCGTTATATTAACTTCTTCACCACAATCTAGCGTTTTACCAGTTAGTCTTGTCCCATTAGCACTGCTACGAATCGTAAGAGAACCCGTATCCTCGTAGCACATAACTGTTCCATCTTTGCTAGGAGCTTTATCATAATTACTTTTTACATAACTATTGTCTTCTGTATCGCTACTACTTTCTTGATTTAAAGTAATAAATTCTCCACAAGAATAACCCGTATAATTACCATATTTAACTTGATACCAATTACTACCACAACCATTACCACTACCAGCATTAGTATTCAAAACAGTAAGTACTGTCCCATTATAAAACTTTGTCACAAGACTAGCATTAGTCGTCGGACTACTTCTTAAACTTAAAGAATCATTTACATTAACAGTACCAGTCAAAGCAGAAACACTAGGAGCATACACTAAAAATAACAATAATACCAATAAAACATACCTAAACTTCTTAATCATTTGTTTCCACCCTTTCTCATACTTTATTCTTAAGGCTATTATAACAAAGTTCGACAAAATTTACTAGTCCTTTTAATCACTTTACATGAAAAAATACTTATCAAGACTTTACTCTTAATAAGTATTACTCTACTAATATAAATATTTAATTAAGGATTAATACGACTTGGTCCTCTAAATATAAACATTGTCTCTTTTAAAGAACCAGTTTCTAATAATAACATAGTTATTCTATCAACTCCTAAAGCAAATCCTCCATGAGGTGGACAACCATATTTAAAGAATTCAAGATAAAATTTAACATCTTCACTTAACCCCTTTTCCTTAGCTTGTTCACATAATATTTCATATTGATGCTCTCTTAAGGCTAAAGTAGTTGTTTCGCACCCCTTCCAAATAAGGTCTGCTCCTTGTGGAATACCATTTTCTCTTTTATGATAAAAAGCTCTTTTCTTAGCACTAAAATCTGTTATAAATACAAATTCATGTCCATATTTTTCCATAACATATTTAGAAGCTAATTTTTCAGATTCAGCATTCATATCTCCAACATCTTCATAATTCATTTTAAATCCATATTCTTTTTCTAATTCTTTATATAATTCTTCTAGTTTAATTCTTGGAAATGGTTTAGTTGGAATAACAACCTCTACATTAAATAATTCTTTTATTTGGTCTCCATAATTCTCTTTAACTTCCGATAATCCCGCAATAAATAAATTTTCTTCAAAATCCATTAATTCCTCAAGTGAATCAATATAACTCATCTCAATATCAAATGATGTAAAATCAGTAGTATGTCTATAAGAATTAGAATTTTCAGCTCTAAATGCTGGAGCAATTTCAAACACCTTTTCAAAGCCACTACACATCGCCATTTGTTTATAAAATTGCGGACTTTGAGCTAAATATGCTTTTCTATCAAAGTATTTTACCTCAAAAACTTCAGAACCTGTTTCACTAGCGGTACTAATAATTTTAGGAGTGTGAATCTCTATAAAATTATTTTTTACAACAAATTCTCTCATAGCATTAATTAAACAAGTTTGCACTTTAAACATAAGAAGATTTTTTTCATTTCTTAAATCTAAAAACCTATAATTCAATCTAGTATCTAACAAGGCGGACTTCTTGCTATCTTTATAATTTAAAGGTAATTCCTCTAAACATCTACTAGTTACAATTATATCATCAGGTATTAACTCCATTCCATTAAGTTTTACTTTTTCATTCTGAAGTAATTTTCCAGTAATTTTAACAGTGCTCTCCACCATTAAATTAGAAACTATTTCATTTAACCTATAATTACTTTCATTCTTTTCAATTGTTATTTGTACTTTACCTGTAGCATCTCTAATAACTAAAAATTGAACATATTGTAAATCGCGAATATTATCAACAAAGCCTTCAATAGTTATTTCTTGTTCAAAATATTCATTTAAATTTTTAAAATATATTTTTTTCATCTTTCTTCCCTCCATTAAAATATATAAATTTAAAAAAACAGTTATATTATCCACAAAGGGACGAATAACTGTTACAATCCGCGGTACCACCCAATTTATTATATATCTTAATGAAATATAATCACTCAAAATTGATAACGGTTTCACCCGACTTGCCCTACTAAAATTCAAACAAGTAGCTCATAGATGTCATTCATTTTATATTTTATATTACTTTTCACCGACCAGTAACTCTCTACCATAACCTATAAAACTACTCTTCTAATCATCGCTGATAACCAAATTTTATCACAAAAAAAATTCGAAGTCAAACCTTATCCCAAACAAAAAATACTTATCAAGACTTAACTTAATAAGTATCTTAATAAAAATCACTTAGTACTTAACTAACTAAATTTAAACTAATACTAATTCTTTTTCTAGAACATTAATAACTTTATTAATAGACATAATTGTATCTTCATATTTAATATATTTTGTATAACCTAACTTTTCTTGATAATCTTTAAAAACTTTTCTCAAATTATCATTATCTTCTAAAAATGAAATTACCTCTTAAATACTCTATATCAAATTTTGTATTTCTAACTTTGAAAGTATTTTCTACTGCTTTGATTAAATTCTTATTATTAATTTTGTCTTTGTATTCATTTATTAGCATATATATTATTAAAAATACTTCTCATCATTTCTCTTTTCTAGGAAAAATAATATATTTTTCCTAGAATTTGTCAACGTTTTTTAAAGCATAACTAGATATCAACTTTACTATTACTTAACTTTAACATTTTTTCTTTAGTCCTTAATGTTAATTTAAACATTTGCAAATGTTTACTTTCCTCTATTATATCTCCAAGATTTATAGGTAACTTATAAGCATCTATATAGATCTTTAAGTAAGCCCATAATGTCCTATAATTACCATCACAAAATAATTGATATTCCCATAATTCTTCAAAAGTTCTTGATAAATATTCTAAGTATGCACTATCTACTCTCTCATTAATCGCTAAGCTATTTAAGTATTTTAATCTCTCATTTATATAATCTAACTGATACTCACTATAAACATCTCTGATTTTTAAATTTTCCTCATAATATAAATCTTGAAATAGAAAGATATGTAATTCTTTTAAATAATCTAAATCTAAACTAGTCATATTAAAAGTAATTTCATAATTTAAAATACTTATTTTAGTTTTTACTAAAATATCTTCTAATCGCTTTAATTCATTAAAATCTGTTATTCCTAACTTGTTGTTTTGGACCATCTTTTCACTCTTTCTATTAAGTTTCTAACATCTTCTCCACTTTCTTCAAATAATTCAAGTCGATAACTGTTAATGCCGATATCCTTATAATAAGAAAAATTATCAATCTTATCTACTTCTTTATAATGCATAATATGACTTAAACAATTATTCCTAATAACTGGATATCTATTACCATATTTATCTTCTAAATAAAACTTATCTTGACTATTCTTACAACTACTACAATAATTTAAACATTTCTTTAATGGACAATATTTCATTACCATTAATTCTAATCTTCCATATATAACTAACTCTACTTGATAATTATTTTTCATCATATCTTTTATTTTACTATCATCTAATTCTACCGATAGAGTAACTCGATCTATTCCATAATTATTTAAGAATTTAATAATATAATGATTAGTTACATTTAAGTAATAATCTCCTACTAAGGTATTGTTATGATAATATTTATAAACACTACCTAACTCTCCTACTAATAATCGTTCATTATTAAATTCCTTATAATTAGATATAACTCGATCTACTCGATAATAAATATTATCATAACCCTTATATCTTTGATATAACGAATAATCAGTAACATATATATTAGAAATACCTTTTTCTATACATACCTTCAACTGTTCTTCATTTCTTACTAAAACATTAAGATTAATCCCTTTATTATCTTTACTCTCGATCAAACTAGATTCTTCTTTATAAGTATTTTTACAATAATTATCATTCCCCTTTTCTCTTAAAGCTATTAACTTACTTATAGCTTCTCTTCTTATTTCATTTAAATCTCTTAAATTAATAAAAATATTATTATCTTTTTCGATTGTTATATTAACCAACTTAAATGGCGTATTACCTAATTTAGATAACTGCTTCTTAATATCATCATAAGTTACCTCTCGATTCATCGCGCTTTCTATAGCGCCATCTTCTAAAGTAACCTTATTAATACCATCACTTAGCTCTAACCAAAGCCTCTTACCTATGAAGCATTTTACCTTCATCGAAACCCCTATTTTCTTATAATCAAGATTATTTAAACTTTCATTCAACTTACTATCAATCGTCTTTAAAACAATATCTCCTTCTCTAACTCCTAGCCTATTATCTAAGAGGCAAATATTTCCCTTATCAACATTACTTACCAATAACCCCTTCTCATTATATAGCCTATTAACCATCATGCCTTCATTCTTATGTTTAAACCTAATCCCATCATTTTGACTAATCGAGTCTCCTAATAACTTTATCTTTACCTTTCCCTTATCAATACTAAGTACCTTACCTATTTCTATTCCTTGATGATTAGGCGTCTTAATATTCATAATGTCCTTATCGTTAAATAAATACCCTGTAGTAAACTCACGATTAAATAATTTCTTTAAATTAAATACTTCATTCTTACTTAATACTAATTCTTCACCATTATAATACTTATCAATTAAAGTACGGTATAATCTTGTTACATAGCCAACATACGCGGGAGACTTCATCCTACCTTCAATCTTAAAACTATCAACTCCCGCCTCAATCAAATCTTTTAAATTACTTAAAGTATTTAATTCTTTAGTACTAAGAAGATAATTACCATCAGTCTTAATTACTTCGTTATTCTTAACTAACTTATAAGGCATTCTACAACTACCAACACATTCCCCGCGATTGCCACTTCGACCACCATTTAGACTACTAAATAAGCAACAACCCGAATAACTAACACATAAAGCCCCATATACAAATACTTCTTTTTCAATATCGACATTAATATTCTTAATCTCATCAAGTGTCATTTCTCTAGCCATTACTACTCTCGTAATACCTAAACTTTTCCATAATGAGATTATTTCTTCATTATGATTATGGCACTGCGTCGATGCATGAATCTCTAAATTAGGATAAATACTTCTTACTAACTTAATTAATCCCATATCCTGCATAATAACTGCATCGACGCTATTTCGATGTAAAAAATCTATATACTCTAATACATCTTCTATTTCATAATCATATATTAAAGTATTAACTGTTACATAAACCTTAACCCCATAACATCTTGCATACTTTATTACATCAACTAACTCTTCATTAGTAAAATTATCAGCAAACTTTCTAGCCCCATAATTAGAGCCCGCTAAATAAACGGCATCAGCCCCATTATGAACCGCCTGATATAACATTTCCATATTACCAACTGGACTAAGTAATTCTACTTTTTTCATCACTATCAACTCCAATTTAAAAACATAATCCCATTATATCATATAAATATTTATATACAAACAAAATACTTTATCAGTACTTTCCCAAAAGAAAAGAATACTCTAATAAGTATTCCCTATCCATAACAATCAAACATATCACTAGAACTAATAGTACTTAAAAAGTCATTAACAGTAGTATCACTAGCTTCTAGAAATAAAAGACTATCTTCCCATATTATTTGATACAACCCTTCATAAGTCTTATCAGTATTATTATCAGCCCCATAATAATTACTAACTAACGTATTATTACTTGCATACTTCCTAATCTTATCCGGATCAGTATTTTTATCTTTATAATAAATAATATCTAAAATAATTGGTTCCTCATCAGTATTTTCCCAGTCTGCTACAATAGCCCTATTATTATAAAAATAAACATACCTACTATAACAACCTTTACCAATATAACGCATTCCAAATACACTATCAGCAAGTAATTCATTTTCATACCATTTCTTTGGTTTTTCCTCTTCTTTAGGTTTAGTTCCTATTACCAAATTATAAAAAAGCCCTATTATTATAACCAACCCTATCACTACCAAAATAACATATTTAATCCACTTCTTCATAAGCACTCTCCTCCTATAATAATTTTAACATTATTAATTATAATTTAAAAGTACTTTTACATAAAAAGAAAAAAAGATGTCTCACTACAAGACACCCTATAAATTACTTAACTTATCTCTAATGATTTTACTAACTTCTCCCATATCAAACTTGCCTCTTAATTTAGGATTAACTTCCTTCATAATTAGACCCATTTGCTTTTGTGAAGTAGGATTAATAGTCGCGAAAGCCTCATCGATAATCTTATTTACCTCTTCAATTGATAATTGTTCTGGCATATATTTATTTAAGATTTCTATTTCGCTTTGGTATTGTTCTACTAAATCATCTCTTGATGCTTTACTAAATTCAGCAATTGAATCTTTACGCATCTTAATTTGTTTAGAAACAACATCAACTACCTCTTCATCAGATAAATCATGCTTTAACTCAATTTTAGCCATTTGTACAGCACTTTTAACCATACGAATAACATTAAGTGTTTCTTTATCTTGGCTTTTCATTGCCACTTTCATATCTTCATTAATTTTTTCAATTAAACTCATTCTTATACCTCCCATTAGGCAGCATATTTTTTACTATTAGTTCTACTATAGTTATTATTTCTTCTGCTATTTCTTCTAGAATTAATAGTATTTTTCTTTTTTTCTTCTCTTCTACGAACTCCAGGTTTTTTATATTCCTTTTTGTCTTTTAATACTGAAAGGGTTGGAGCTGATTGGGTTCTAAGTACTCTAAGCGCACCATCGATATTATTATTTCTAACGTTTACTGACATTTCTATCCCTCCCTTCCACATTTCAATACTGATTATAACACTAAAACCCTAAATAAACAAGAACTTTTTTTCATAAACCCCAACTTTTTGTTACTATTCACAGCTAATTAGTTAATTATAGCTATCAATAATAAAACGAAAAAAATACTTAATTACCATCTAACTTTACATTAAGTTAAAATATATTTAAGTATTTTTATAATGTATTTAGTACTAAGTTATAATGTCTTTAGCCTTAAGTCCTTGTAAAACATCATTTATGCCATATTTATAAATTTCGCTAAGACCTTGAATTTGCGATTCATCTAATTCGTCATAAGGAGTTTTTTGAGAAAATAAAGTTCCTTCCCAATAACTAACTACATCACCATTTACTGAAAAAATAACAAGTGGAATACTGATTTCTTTTTTACCTTCATTTTCTTTTATAAGTTCCTCTTTCAAATACTTTAATATCTCATCATAATTATTATTTTCAGCTATTGGTAAATAATATATAACACTTAAATCAGTAGTTTCTGCTACATCGCAAAGTATTTTAACAGCAGTTCTACAATATAAACAAGTAGCCTCCCCAAAATATATAACCATATCTTTATTTTCTTCGAAAAGTTCAACTACTTCTTCAACAGTAACATATTCAATAATATTATTAGTGCCTAAATGTACTTCAGGATATTTTTTTCCATCTTCATTAATCTGATCATTCAAATTTTCATACTCTTCTTTAAATTTTCTAGCATCATTATCATTAACTCCAAAAAAGTTAGAACGGTCATTTAAAAATATAAATATGATTACCAAACACAAAATAAGAACGCTACCAATTACTATTAAAATCTTTTTTTTGCTTTTTAACATTACTTTTAATCTATGCACTTGTTACACCTCTCTACAACTATATAAATTACCTCGTGAAGATCACGAAGTAATTTATAATATTTATTTTTAATAGGTTATTTTTAAATTATCAATATATCCATATGTACTACTATACCATCTTGGAAATGCAAAAGTTAGTTCAATATTATATGTAACTCCTGCTGCTAATGATATAGGAGTTATAGTGGTTTCACTCAAACTAGAACCATTACTTTGATTTAAAATAGTTTGATTAATATCGCCGCCAGTTAACTTTATCGTATAATCAACATACATAAATGCAGTTGATTCAACTCCATACGAAAATGATAAAGAACCAGCATGAGTAGTAGTAAATGAAATAGTAGCCGAAATACTAAAAGAGCAATTAACACAAACATAACCATTACTTGCTGTACTAGATCTAAATCTGCCATCTGATACTCCAAACTGATAATCAACACCATTAGTCGTAGAAACAGGAGTAGTTAAAGTCAAACCAGGTGTTGTAGTATCAGCAAAATCCTCGTTTAATTCTAATCTCCATACTGCATATAAAGTAGCTGAAGAATTAGCTGTATAAGAACCATTAGGTTGATATGTAGCACTAGTTGCAGTACTAGAAGTACTCCATCCTAAAAATGTATAACCACTTCTCGTTGGCGACGTGTTATGTAACGTCAATGTTTGACCATAAGTTTTTGTTTGATTAGCGAATGTTCCGCTTCCACCATTAGTATTATAACTAACAGTATAAGTAATTGCTGTTGCGCTTGCTGTTAACGCTGTTTTACTACTAACTGTTACAGTAGTACTTGCTGTTGTTGTACTTGATGGTGTATTACCTGAACCTACTGTCCATTTACTAAATGTATATCCTGTACTTGCTGTTGCACTTATACTTACACTAGTACCACTTATATATGTTCCTGCTCCACTTACTGAACTTATTCCTGTTCCGGCAGTAAGTGATAATGTGTAATAATTAACTGTAGCGGTTCCTGTTCCTGATACAGTTACATTTG
>JAFURK010000016.1 GCA_017480975.1 Bacilli bacterium | reverse complement strand
GCTAATGCTAAGAGGGGGACTTTAATATTTAATATATTTAGACCGATAGATTTATGGATATTTGGTATTGGGGTAGGGGTATCGCTGTTCTTATTAGCGATATTCCCATCTTCTAGTTTAGTCGCAGTAACAATTGCGTTAATACCAGGATGTGTATGTGGCTTATTGGTACTTCCTATTCCTAATTATCATAATGTCTTATGTGCATTAGGTAGTATATATAGATTTTATTCGGAAAGAAGAAGTTATGTATGGAAAGGTTGGTGTTTCTATGAACAATTCAAAGACACAGAGTCCAAGTCAAAGAAGTAAGTTTACTGAAGATTGGATACCAGTAAAAGCAATTGAAAATGGTATGATTATTCTTGATAATAAATCAAGAGTAACAGGGGTTAAAATTAGACCTAGAAATATATTTATTCTTGATCAAGGAACTCAAAATAATGTTATTATTGGTCTAAAGAACTTTTATAATACAGTTGATTTTGAATTTTGGTTAATTAGTGCTGATAGACCAGTTGATATTAGTGGATATTTAGCAAGATTGCAATTACTATATAATCAAACTACTAGTCCAATTGTTAGAAAAATGATTAATCAAGATATAATGAAGGCTAATAGTTTTATGGATAATAATGTTACTGATACCGAATACTATATTCTATTTAAAGAAAAGAATTTAGAAATGATTCAAAAGAAATTAAGAACAATAGTTACAGGATTAGCTAACTGTGGATTGGATAGTGCCCAAACTTCTAATGATGATTTAAGAACTATCTTAGATAATTTCTTAAATGGGGGAATGAGAACTGAATTTGGAACGGTGGTGTCACAATGAGTTTTAAAAGTGAAATAGCGCCTAAAGGAATTGAATTTAGACCTTCTGATTTTAGTATTAGTGATAAGTATGCTACCATATTAACAGTTGTATCTTATCCTCGTTATATTGATCATGGATATTTAGCTAATCTTACTAATATGTCAGGAATAAAATTAATAATTAAACATATCCCACTAAGTTTTGATGTATTAAGAAAAATGTTGAATAAAGAAATAGCTGATTTAAAAGCTAAATATCAACAAGAAAATGACTTAACTATTCAAGAAAGAATTAGACAAGACGTTGAAAGTTTAGAGTACTATATTCAACAATTTACCGCTAGTCAAACCAAAACTTTTGATTTTCAAATGCACCTAATGGTTATGGCAGATACCAAAGACCAATTAGAAGCTAAAAAAATGATGTTAAGAAATTACTTAGATGCTATGGAAATGAGAGCGATTCCTCTCCGTTTTGAGCAAGAACGAGTTTTAAAATCAATGTTACCAATTTTTGAAAAACAAGAAATTGAGGATAGAATTGGAACACCTATGCCAGCTTCAACAATGGCAGCTATGTATCCATTTATCTTTGATAGTATAAAGGATGATGGGCTATCTACATTATTAGGTGTTGATTTCTCTGGTGGAGTTGTCTTATTTAATCAATTCTTATATCAAGTAAGAAAAGAAAATAATAGAAATAATGCTAATATGATAATTTTAGGTACATCTGGTTCAGGAAAAAGTACTGCAGCCAAACTAATGCTAAGAAGCCATATTAGAAACGGTTACCAAATTGTAGCAATAGACCCTGAAGGTGAAATAAGTGAAATGACTAACATGTATGGCGGAGAAGTCATTGACTTAGGAAAAGGTGGGGCTTATGGCTTAATTAACCCACTTGATATTGTTATGGACGCCGACGAAGAAGATGTAAAGAATGGTTTAGGATATACCGTTTTAAATAGGACGTTACAAAACTTAAAAGCATTTATGAAATATTATTCACCTGATATTGAAGAAGATGTTTTAAATATGTTTAGTGAAGTAGTACAAGATACTTATGCTAGATTTGGTATCAATTTTAATAGCGATTTTAGTAGATATACATCTAACGATTTCCCAATTTTTGATGATGTATATGCAACTATTGTTGGAAGATTAAGATCAATGACTGAAAAAACTCGTGAAAGAGATATTATGGAACGTTTAGAAATTAAAATTAGACCATTCACAAGAGAATTAAAATATTACTTTAATGGTCATACAAGTATAAATTCTTCAGGTGATTTTCTAGTATTTAATATTAAAGAATTAATGAATAGTGATGCCAATATTAGAAATGCATTATTATTTAATGTTTTAAAATATGCATGGGGCTTATGTTTAAATCCTAATGTTAATACAATTTTATCAGTAGATGAAGCCCACGTATTATTGAGTGCTCAAAATACTTTAGGAGCTGAATTCTTAGCCCAAGTTCAAAGAAGAGCGCGTAAATATAATACTGGTACAATTATTATTACTCAACAACCAAGTGACTTTGTTGGACAAGATATCATTGTTCATGGAAAAGCTATCTTTGATAATGCTTCATATTACTTAATAATGGGTTTGAAAAAGCAAGCAGTAGATGACTTATCTATGTTAGTTGATTTAAATGATAATGAAAAAGAAGGAATCAAGAGATATAATCAAGGGGATGCATTATTTGTTTGTGGTAGTAGAAGAATGCAAATTAATGTTATTGTAAGTGAAGAAGAATTAGAATCATTCGGTTCAGGAGGAGGATTCTAAAAAAGAAATGCCGGCGGTGATGTAAAATGAATGAATCTACAAAGGATGTTGCCAAGGATATTGCGAAAGAAGCAGCAAAAAAGAAATTATTAATGGTTTTAGCTCCATATATCCCAGCAATAGCTATAGGATGCCTAGTGATTTTTGTATTAATCGTAGCTGTTTTATTTATGTTAGGACTTTTTGATATTGATAGTAATAATGGAGTTGGAGGAAATTATAGTAAGGAATGTGGATTTACTATCTCAAAAACTTCACTTAGTAAATCAGAATATAAATCAAAATTAGAGGATTATGCAACTACGGTAAATGCTAATTTTAAAATTTTTGCCGAAAATGCAGATTCAATTTATGATTATGCTAAATCAAAAAATATAAATCCCGAACTTGTTGCAGTAAGAGCAAAAGTAGAAGGAAATGGAACTACAACCGGCTCTTATAATTATTGGGGAATGGGATGTACAAATGGTAATGGCATTGGTGCCTGTTTCAATTATTCTAGCTTTGAAGAAGGATATACCGATTATATAAATAATATTTCTCAATACAGTTCTTTAACTGAAATGATGGGTAGATATGCTTATATTGGTGAATATTGGTATAATCCAGGTAGTTCATCAGATGGAGGATGCTATTATGCACCTTACATATATACTGTCGAAAATATGCCAGCTAGAGTAAAAAATGCTTGTTCTAATAGTGCCCCATATTGTTCTACTGCCGGTGGAATTGGGTGTACTAAAACAACAGCAGAAGATCAAAATGCTTATGCAACTTGGCAAATACAAAATAATATGGCCGGAGCTCGTAAAGAAATTTTTGGATTAGATTTTGAAGACGGTCCTTGTAGTAGTACAACGTCAAATATCCAAAGTTTAAGCGAATATAATTTTTATCACAACAACTTAAAAGTATTAGACAGAAAACTAACTAGTAGCGAAGTAAGTGAACTAAATAATTATATAGAAAGTCAAATTACAAAAGCTGGATATGGAACTGGTGCCGCAGTAGCAGCAGCAGGACAAGCATTAACATACTGGCTAGAAAATCAAGGATATTATCTACAATATCGCTGGGGAGGCGGTCACGGTGATTCTTTCCTTGGTGTTAATCCAGAATGGGGAAGTAGTGCCCATGGATGTGATGCAGCAGGTTTATGTTATAATGGGCTGGATTGTTCTGGATTTGTATCGTGGGCAATTAGAAATGGATGTAATCCAAGTTATGGTTCAAATACAACATATTACATGAAACATGGTCCAGCAATAGATATTTCTAAAGTAGAACCAGGGGATTTAATGTTAGATTTAGATTCACACGTTATGCTAGTAGTAAAAAATAATGGCGATGGAACAGTAATTGTTGCCGAAGAAACTGGTAGCCCAATTAATGGATTAGTATTTAGCCAGCAAAGTCCTACTGCTGGATATGAATTTATTGACATGACATCATATTATCAAAATAATTGTTCACCAAGACAATAAAAAGGAGGAATCCAATGAAAAAAAGACTATTAGTCCTAATAATGATGTTATTATCTTTAAGTGGGTGTAAAGTTGAATATCAAATAGATTTAGATAAATATTTAAATATAAATGAAAACATAAATGTAATAGCAGTTACTGATTCAGTAAAAAATCAAATTAATGAATTTAATTTATATATTCCAATAGATAAGAATGTAAATGAGTATGAGTCTTATAAAACTAAAACTGAAAAACTAGAATACTATAATTCTAAAAAAGATGATAATATTCTTAATTTTTCTTATAAATTTTCTAATGATAATTACCAAGAATATATGAATAGTAATTTGGTTAATTTAGCTTATGAATATGTATCAATTAGCAAAACAAGTGATAATATATTGGTATTATCAACGGGCAAAGAATTTATGCTATTTGATAAGTATCAAGAGTTAAAAGAAGTTAAAATAACTATTAATACTAATTATAAGGTTTTAGTTGACAATGCAGATACAAAAGAAAAACATAGTTATACATGGGTTGTTACACCTGAAAATGCTTATGGGAAAAGTATTTATTTAAAAGTCGATACTGCTATTGAAGATTTAAATATATTCGAAAGAATAATAACAGGAAGTTCATTTGATATTTTTTCAGTATCATTAATCGTTTTCCTAATAATATATATTGTATATAAATTTCTAAAAAGAAGAAGTATTAAACGAGATGAAATATAACTCATCTCTTTTTCTTTTGGGGGATAACAATCACCAAATTCTAAAATATCCATAAAATAATCATGTAAGAAGAAAAGGGGGGATATCAATGAGCGGTTATGGATCTTCAGCTGCAATTGTATTAGTATTATTCATTTTACTTATAATCATACTAGGGGCATGGATTTAAAAAAATAAGGAGGTGAAGATATATGTCTTCAAATAATTGCACTACAACGTGCCACACCCATTGCACTGGAAATGGATTCTTAATCATAATAGTTCTATATATTTTATTAGCTATTATTTTAGGATCTTGTTTCTTTTAAAAATATGAGATAACGCTAGTTATCTCCTTTTAAATTTTTGATAAAAATAAACAAAAAGTATTGCAAAAAAAGATAAAGTATGGCATACTATTACTTGTCAGTTTAATTTAATTAAAAAGGCCTTAATTTTTAAGGCAATTTCACCATTAACAAAATGGTAATTTATGTAATCGAAGTAAGTGAGGGATAAAGATGTTAATCGGAAAAAGAATTAAAGACATGAGATTAGAAAAGGGTATGAGTCAACAAGAGTTAGGTGATATGATAGGTGTAACTAAAGTATCTATTTGTGGATACGAAAATGGGACAAGAACCCCAAGTCTAGAAACATTTTGTATGCTTGCAGATATCTTTGAAACTACTACCGACTATTTACTAGGAAGAGAAGTTCCCGTAATTAGTGAAGATGGAAATGAATATATTGGTTCTATTTCTAAGGATGACATTGAAATAATTAATGAAATCAGACATTATCCTAATTTATACGCAAAATTAATTAAAGATGTTAAGAGATATGTTAGTTTAATCGTAAAGAAAATGAGATAATAAGTAGAAATACTTATTATTTTCATTAATTTTGGTGTATAATAATAAATGAGGATGTGAAAATATGGAAATAAAAGAACTATATGAAAAAGATTTTATTAATCAAGAAGTAAAAATAAGCGGTTGGGTAAAGAATCATCGTAAACAAGCTCATTTTGGTTTTATTGATTTGTATGATGGTACAACATTTAAAACATTACAAGTTATATATGATGATAAATTAAAAGAGTTTGATGAAATAACAAAAATAAAATTAGGTAGTGCTGTTACTGTCAAAGGCACACTAATTAAATCTCCTAAAGAAGGTCAAGAATTTGAATTATCATTGACTAATCTTATCCTTGAAGGAAATTGCCCAGATGACTATCCACTTCAAGCTAAAGGAAGACCAACGAGAGAATTTCTAAGAGAGATAGCTTATTTAAGACCAAGGACAAACCTATTTCAAGCTGTATTTAGAGTGAGAAGTGTAGCTTCTTATGCAATTCACAAATATTTCCAAGAGCGTGGCTATGTATATGTACATACCCCACTTATAACGGCCAATGATGGTGAAGGTGCTGGTCAAATGTTTCAAGTAACAACTTTAGATTTAGATAAAGTAGCTAGTACTGGAAAAGTAGACTATGAAAAAGATTTCTTCGGCAAAAAAGTAGGCCTTGCCGTAACTGGACAACTAGAAGGTGAAACCTTTGCTATGGCTTATAAAAAAATCTATACTTTTGGTCCAACTTTCCGAGCTGAAAATTCAAATACCAAAACCCATGCATCAGAATTTTGGATGATTGAACCTGAAGTTGCTTTTTGTGATTTAGAAGGTATCATGGATATTGAAGAAGAAATGCTTAAATTTGTTGTTAAATATGTTTTAGACAATTGTCCAGACGAAATGGCATTTTTCGACAAATTTGTGGAAAAAGGCTTAATTGATAAGCTTACTAAATTAGTTAATAGCAAATTTACAAGAATTAAGCATGAAGATGTTATAACAATTTTAAAAGAAGCTAAAATAAAATGGGAATTTGATCCAGAGTATGGTGAAGATATTGCTAAAGAACATGAAAAATATATTACAGAATACTTTAATGGTCCAGTATTCATAACTGATTGGCCAAAAGACATAAAAGCATTTTACATGAAACAAAATGCCGACGGCAAAACTGTCGCCGCTGTAGACCTAGAAGTACCTGGTGCTGGAGAATTAATGGGCGGTTCTCAAAGAGAAGAAGATTATGATAAATTAATCGCAAGAATGCAAGAATTAAACATTCCAACTGAAGGAATGGAGTGGTACCTAAACTTAAGAAAATTTGGTGGCTGCAAACATTCAGGTTTCGGAATGGGATTTGAAAGACTACTAATCTATTTAACTGGTGTTGAAAACATAAGAGATGTAATTCCTTATCCTAGAACACCATATAATTGTGAATTTTAATATTTTTATTTAAAGAACGAACAAAAAAATCAAATTTGTTCGTTCTTTAAACATTTATTAGACATTTTTTAAAAATAAAAAGGATTTTCAAATTTTATCTCTAATAATATAGGTAGAGGGATAAAGTTATATAATTACAAGGAGGTATAAAAATTATAGATAGATTCAAATTAAAATTACCATTGTTGTGCTATGATGTAATCTTTAAATCTATTTTTATAAAACACATTAATATTCTTGCTAAAATGATTTCTGATATAACAGGCATAGAATATGAAATATTAAAAGATAACATAGTATTAGATACTAACGAATTACCTATTAGTACTATGAATGAAAAAGCAAAAAGATGTGATTTTATCTTAAGAATAAGTGATAATAATGTCATAAATTTAGAATTAAATGCTCATAGTTATTCAGGTAGAAAATTAAAAAATTTAGCCTATATTTTTGGAATTTTTAACAATACTATTAAAAGAGGAAATAAGCATGATGATAATTTGGTTATAACTCAAACAAATATAGATTGCTTTAAAAATAAAACATCTGAATCTCCACCTTTATCTAAAATCAAACTAGCTGATATAGAAACAGGTGAAGTATACATAGAAAATTTAGTAATTTATACCCTAAATGTTGTAAAGTGTCATGAGTTGTATTATAATGATGACATAGAAAAACAAAAAAAATATATTAAGTGGGGAGCATTAATTTACAGTAGTACTAAAAAGGAGATAGAAAGTATTGCGAAAGAGTTGATGAATTCACAGGAAAGGAAAAAAATTATGAGTGATTTAAGTAAATTAACGCATGAAGACTTATTTTATACTGAAGAAGAGGCATTAGAATGGGCTGAATGGGAAAGAAACTCAATTGCAGATGAAGCAAGGAAAGAAGGACTTGAAGAAGGAATTGAACAAGGAATTGAACAAGGAATCGAAAAAAATACTAAAGATACAATAATATCAATGATAAAAAATAAAGCAACTTTAGAATTTATTTCTAAAGTTACTGGAAAAAGCATAAAAGAAATAGAAAATATAATAAAAGAAAATTAAAAATATATAAAATTTATCCCTCTAATAGAATACCACCGTATTCTATTTTTTCCATAAATTACCAATATTATTATAGCTATAATTGTACATATTAATAATGATTGGAGGGAAGAAATGAAAAAGATACTTATAGCATTAAGCGTATTATTCGTAATGTCTGGATGTGGCGAAAATACTGATAACTTATCTTGTACATCATCCACTACTAATAATGGTATAACTACTCGAACAACTTATGATGTTGATTATTTAGGTGATGATGTAAAACATGTAACAATTACTTATGATTACAGTCAAGATAATAATCAAAATGGTACCAATAATGCTGATGATATTGATGGTGTAAATGCCGATACAGACGGAATAGATCAGAATGATACCAATAATAACAATGCAGACTTAGAATCAGATGATGTCGTTGATGGACTAGTAGGAGATGCTATCGATGAGACTATTGATGGTGTAACAGATACTATTTTAGATATAGCAGGTATTAGAAATAGATATGAAAATCAATTAGCTACTTATGATAACATTGAAGGTTTTTCTTATGAAGTAGATGTCGATAGCGATAATGAATATAAAGTTATTTATGAAATAGACATGGATAAAATAAGTGATGCCGACTTAGCTACATTCAATATTGGCAGAAATTTTTCTGATGTGAAAACTAATTATGAAAATAATGGTTATACATGCCAATAAAATAGACACTTTTAAAACAAGTGTCTATTTTAATATTTATTACTAAAATCTTTAATTTAATCATTTAATATCTATAAGCATTTTACTAAAAACATATCCTATCCAATAGAAACTGTTCTACTAATAGAACCCTTTTCATTCTTGTATTCAACCTCATACTTAATAGTAACCTCTTTAGTACTAGTAATAGCATTAACGGCATCATTTAACTCTTTATCAGAAGTATATGTAGTACCATCTAATACATAAGTAATTTTAGTAATAGGAAGATTAGTAACATCTAATCCATTATACGTAACAATAATACCTTTCTCAGTATATTCTCCAATTGGAACAGTAACACTATCTCCACCTTTTAACTTAATATTTAACTTCGTAGAATCATTATCATCATTCGTATTGTTTTCATTTTGGTTTCCAGTAGAAATTGTTTTTACTTCAACCCCATCACTAGCATTATTCTTAAAGTTACGATATTCAGCTTTAACTACTAAAGTAACATCGCCTACAACCACACCCTTATAAGTGTAATTTTTATCGGTTGTAAATCCAACTGAAGTTAAATTACCACTAGCACTCTTAAGATATATACCATATCCTAATCCTCCTAGGGTATCATTGTTATAAGATAAGCGCTCTTGTAAGAATTTACTAGAACTATTACCAAATACAGATTGATTAAAGTATTTAGTTAAATATTCAGTACTAACGACATCAGGTTGTTTATGCTCCCAAGTTAACTTAATTCCTGTTAAACTAGGAGTAGCTTTTAAATTAGTAACTTTATCTAATTTAGCAAATCGAGGTGATACTTCAGTAGGTTCAGTTCCTGAAATAAAGTATTCAGTTTTTCTTAAGGCTGCTGGAGTATTTTCACTAGGTTTCATAGCTGGCCATGTTTCTAATTCAACTTCAGCTGCTACCACACTATTAGGCACTTTAAATGCTTCAGTAGTAACTGGAATATATTTCATAATTGCTGACATTAAATTATCTTTAGGAGTACCAAGTGTACTATAATATTCACTAGATATTTCATCATAACCATACCATAAGGCAATTGAATATTGTGGTGTATAAGCAACAGTCCACAAATCATTAACAGCACTTTCAGGTAATCCTTTAGCTTTTAAAGTAGCTTCATCAAAATTAGAAGTACCAGTTTTAGCGGCTACTGTTCCTTGGTAACTACCAGTACCACCACTAAATCCATAGTTAGCAGCATATTCTAACACATTAGTAATTAGATAAGCTGTTGATTCTTTCATGGCTTGTGTTTTTTTAACTTCAAATTCTGTTGTTTCACCTGTTTCACGATAAGTAATTGATTTTACTGTATAAGGTTCAGTATAGTATCCACCATTAGCGAATGCTGCATAAGCTGCTGCCATTTGTAAAGTCGTAACACCTGAACTCAAACCACCAATAGAATATGACTCATAAGCTACATCATCTTTCAAATCAATACCAATCTTTTCAACAAACTCAACTATTTTTTTATTACCGACATCTTTTTGAACTGTTTGGAAAGCCTTTAAAGCTGGAATATTTCTTGAAACACTAAGCGCATCTCTCAAAGTCATAAGCCCCTTATAACCAGAATCCCAGTTTCCAATTTCAGTACCATCAGTATATTGCCATTCTTCATCTACAAATAATTGATAAGTAGAGAAGTTGTCATATTCAAATCCTGGTGCATATGCAAATATAGGTTTAGCGGTTGAACCCGGTTGACGATAAGATTGTGTTGCATAATTCCATTGTCTTTCTCCAGTACGATTTCTTCCTGTTCCAATAGCCGTAATAGCACCTGTATTTACATCAACAATTGTAATACCTGCTTGCACTTTATCATCTTTCCAATTGTAACCCTCACCAGCCAATACTTTATTAATACCATTTTGAATACTAGCGTCCATTGTTGTATGAATTTCCATTGATACTAGTGCTGGGTCAAAACCTGTTTTCTTTTGAACTTCGGCTACAACTGTATCAATAAAGCCTTGATAATTAGCTTCTTCCTTAGTACCGACAAGTAGGGAAGAAACATCGACAGCATTAGCAATATCAGCTTCTTCTTGCGTAATATAACCATGCTTAACCATAAGTTTTAAAACAGTACTTCTTCTTTGAGCCGTCTTTTCAGGATAATAATAAGGATTATATCCATTAGGAGATTGGAACAATCCCGCAATAATTGTTGCCTCAGGTAGACTAAGCTCTGATACTGATTTACCAAAATAATACTTACTAGCTTCCTCAACCCCATAAATATTACCACCTAATAAACTATCATTTACATAAAATTCAAGTATTTCTTCTTTAGTATACTTCTTTTCCATAAAGAATACCGCTAAGTAAATATCTTTAAACTTTCTTGTAATAGTTTGTTCAGTAGAAGTCAAATTATTCTTAACAACCTGCATCGTTAGAGTTGAAGCACCACCAGCACTACTATTACCAAGTAGTTGTCCAACTGATGCCTTTAAGAATCTTGCTCCATCAACACCATTATGTTCAAAATATCTTGAATCTTCAGTAGCGATAATAGCGTCTACTAAAACTTGTGGCAATTTATCATAGGTAACAGATTCACGCTTTTCCATTCCTAATTTAGCAATAACATTATCTTTGCTATCATAAATAATTGTCTGATCCTGATTAGCAAGAGCATTAGGATCAAACTCTCCACAACTAGACATGATGTAGATACAAAAAGCAAAAACCGCAAATACACCAAGTGCACAACACACTAAGAAGAAACTAAGTAACTTTTTCCACCATTTGCGCTTATTTTTCTTCTTTCCCTTATTCTTTTCACGAGAATCAACCGCACGCTTTTTTACCGTCGTCTTTTTCTTCGTTTTCTTTTTCATGATTTAATTCACTTCCTTCGTATTTAATATTCTATCAATTATCTTGATATAATCTAATCTCGGTGCATATTTCATCTCAATAAGATAACCATAACTATCAAAGTAAGATAGTGGAATAGACTTTCTATCATATTGCTCAGTAAAATTAATTAAATCAGTTCCAAGCAATAAATAAGTCCTATCAATCGTAGCAAATCTAACAATTAAATAAGCAAGTCCACCATAACTTAAAACTTTCCGAATATGTTCCATCTGATGCTTATGAATATTAGAAAGTGGAAAACTTGTCTTACTTTGTGTTTCTTTAGCATCAAATTCCAAATATTTTCCCCTATAAATTCCAGTATAATCTAATGTTGAAGGCTCATTAAAATAGGCTTCTTTAATCTTATTCTTTGGATATTCCACTTGTACCACTCTAATAGGTGTTGGTTTCTTATAGACAAGAGCAATGTTATGAAGATTATAATAATTATTTGTTTGGTTAATATCACTTTCTAATGTCATACCTCTATTAGCATAAATATTTTCCTTATAAAATTGTTGCAATCTCAATTCACATCACCTTTCCCTAATTATACTATAAAACATACTATTTTACTATATTTTATAACCTAGAAACAAAATTTATGTCTAGCATGTGTAAAGTAGTAAACTAACAAATTCTACATATAATATAACATGAAAAAAGAATACTATATTACAAAGAAAAAACATTCCCTTTTAAGTTTTAGTCTTTATCTTACCACTATAACTATTATTTGTGCTATTTTATTTATATATTACTTTAGTAGAACGCTAGGAATAGCCTTGATAGATTGTGCTGAAGATGAGGTAAACCATCTTACAAGCTTAATTATGAATAACTGTATCCAAAAATATATTGCTGAAACTAGTAATTTAGATATTCTACAAATTGAACGAAATAATAACCAGCAAATTGAACGAATTCAATATAATACTAAAATGCTTAATCAGACTAGAGTCCAAATTATAGAAATGCTAGAGAATGATTTAGATTACATGGTACAAGGGAACTTAGAAGCTATTGGTGTAAATTTAAATAAATTATCTGATGAATATTATGAAAAAACTAGTGATGGTATTCTTTTTACCGTATCAATGGGAAGTGCTACCAATAATCCTTTCTTTGCTAATATAGGACCTAAAATACCTCTAAACTTAATAGCAATAGGTGATGCCACAGGTGATATTACTACCAATATAACTGAATATGGGATGAATAATGCTATGATAGAAATAAGTATTGAATTAGAAGCAACAGTAATAATCCAAATGCCTTTTTTATCGAAAGAAGTAACGGTCGAAAATGTCATTCCCTTAACAATCGAAATAATTCAAGGCACTATTCCTAATTATTATTTAGAAAATGGAGTAAAATCATAATACGAACAAAAACACACAAAAAACGTTCGTGTTTTAAAAAAAATTAAAAAAAATCTTCAAATAAAAAGGATTTTGAAAAAATACCTAGAATAATATAAGTAGAGGAGAAAAAACATAAAAAAATAGCAAAGTATAAACATTGACTTCAAGTAATAAGCTATTATACAATATAACTAAGTTGTAAAAAATATATATTACTAAAAGTAAAATTTAAATAACACAATTAATTTTTATAAACATCAAAAAATAAATAAGCATTTTGAACAAAAAAATAATTGTAAACTAGGGATAAAACTCTGACCTAATAAATAAAATATTTGATATAATCTAAAACTGAGTAAGAGGTGGCAGTAATGACAGAAAAAATGGAAAAATTATTAAATCAAATTGGTATCAATGAAGATTACATGGATTATTTTAAAGATAGTTATGTTGAACAGGTTTTAATTGAGAAAACAAACCATCGCTTTAACTTTATTTTTCATGTGAATAATCTATTACCAATAGTAATTTATGATGACTTATTAACTTGTTTAAAAGAAGCATTCCATCATGAAATTATTATCACTATAAATTATGATGGTGACGATTATTCACGAATTGAAGAATACTTAAATAGATTAATTATGGAATATACTAAAACAAGTATAAGATATAGTGTTTTTCAAAATCGAAAAGTAATTCTTGATGGAACTAGAGTCGAATTACCTATTTATAATAAGATTGAAGAAATAAACATAAATAATATAAGACATGATTTAGAAAATAAACTAAGAAAATATGGATTTACTAACATATCATTGGAAGTAAAATTAGAATTAACTAGTGATAAAGAATTATTGGAAGAAATCGAAAAAGAAAAAGAA
Source organism: Bacilli bacterium (assembly GCA_017480975.1). Classification (GTDB taxonomy): domain Bacteria; phylum Bacillota_I; class Bacilli_A; order RF39; family UBA660; genus RUG11198. The sequence continues at coordinate 12,163 of JAFURK010000016.1, read as the reverse complement.
GCTACACCTGTACCTACATATACTGAAAAAAATATTCCAGAATCTGTCAGCCAACCAACTAACGATAAACCTTACTATCGTCCTAAGAAAAGTACTGAAGTAACTAAAATAAAAGATTTGTTATATGAGACTGAAAATATAAATATAGAAGTTCAAATATTTGGAATAGATTTATTTGAAGCTAAAAGTGGATATAAAATATTTACTCTAAAAGTAACAGATTTTTCTGATAGTATGTATGTTAAAATATTCACTAAAGATGAAGAAGAATTTAAAAGAATAAAAGATTTATTAAAAAAAGGTAATTGGTATTCGATGTATGGTCGAGTAAAAGAAGATAATTATGCTAATAATGAATTAGTATTTATGACTAGATTTAGAGATATCAACCCTATAGATGCTAAATTAGATTGGGTTAGAACTGATAAAAGTAAGGAAAAAAGAGTCGAATTACATGCTCATACTATGATGAGTCAAATGGATGGTGTAATAGATGAAATCAAATTAATTAAGACTGCCATTAAATGGGGCCATCGTGCTATTGCCATTACTGATCATGACGGTTGTCAAGCTTTTCCACATGTTTTCAATGAGGTGACTAATTATAACAAAAAAGTTTTAGCACCATTTAAAGAAAAATTAAAAGAATTAACGCAAACCAAAAAGGATAAAGACAAGGCTGGCGATGTATGTGGAGCTAAATTAATAGAAGAAGAAATTAATAAAGTGCATGTCGAAATGAAAAAAGCGCCAACATTTAAAGCATTATATGGAACTGAATTAGAAATGTCAAATGATAACCTAGATATAGTTGTAAATCCAACCGATGATGATATATATGGAGCTACTTACGTAATATTTGATACTGAAACAACTGGATTTAATCCTGGATTACATGATAGTATGATTGAAATAGGTGCCGTAAAAATGAAAGATGGTGCAGTGTTAGAAACTTTTGATGAATTAATTAATCCTGGCGTTTCAATTGATAGTTCTATTACAGAATTAACAGGAATTACTAATAATATGGTTAAAGATTGTCCAAATGAAGAAGAAGTAACAAAGAAATTTAAAGAATGGATTGGTGATTTACCTTTAGTTGCTCATAATGCCAAATTTGATAAAAATATGATTGAAAGTGCCTATCATAAATATGGTCTAGGAACTTTAGATAATCCAATCTTAGATACAATGATAATTTCTCAAATTATTAACAAAGATTTAAAAAGACATAATTTAACAGCTTTAACGAAAAATTATGGTATTAAATTTGAAGAAAGTGATGGATCAGGAGGTGGACATCACCATAGAGCGGATTATGACGCTGAATTTACCGGTTATATTTTCTTCAAAATGTTGAAGCAATTAGATAAAAACACTATTAAGACATTTAATGATTTAGCAGCATTACCAACCGAAGAAGAAGCTAATAGGTGGAGCCGCGAAAAACATATTAATATTATAGCTAAAAATAGGGTAGGACTAAAAAATATGTTTAAATTAATAAGTTATGGTTCTACAAAATACTTAGTAAGAAGTGCGCGGGTACCAAGACATTTAGTTAGTGAATTAAGAGAAAACATCTTAATAGGTAGTGGATGTTATAATGGAGAAATTTTTAATACCGCCTTAACTAGATGCGAAAGTGACTTGGAAAAAGTAATGGAATTTTATGATTACATAGAAGTTCAACCACCAAGTAACTATACTCATTTAGTTGCGAGACATGATATTAATAGTTATGAAGAAGTAAAATATGCACTTGAAAAAATAGTCAAATGTGCTAGAAGGACAGGCAAGTTAATTGTGGCAACTAGCGATGCCCATACCTTAAATAAAGAAGATAAAATATATCGTGAAATTATTGTTCACCAAAATGTACCAGGAAAAGGTAGGCATCCATTAGCAAGATATCTAAACACTGAAGGATATAAAACAATTCCTGATCAATATTTTAGAACCACCGAAGAAATGTTAGAAGAATTTGCCTTTCTAGGAAATGATATAGCTGAAGAAATTGTTATTACAAATACCAATAAGATAGCTGACATGTGTGAAGAATATGAAGTTATTATAGATACTGGAGGAATACCTTTTTCACCTAAAATTGATAATTCTATAAAAACTGTAATTGATATGGTATATAATAAAGCCGAAAGTTGGTATGGCTGCCCATTACCATTTAATATTGAAGAAAGAATCGCTAAAGAACTTTATGGTGATAGTGTTTATGACAGTATCAAATTTCTATTAAAAGAAGAAAATTTAGAAGAAGAGGAATTTATTACGACGGCTTATCAAAAACTACATGATACTATATTTCAAGGTGATGAAGAAGTAAGAAGGATAGTTGGTGAAAAAATCAAAAAAACTACTGAACAAGAATTATCTGAAGAAGAATTGAAAAAACAAATTTCTAAGAATTTAGGCGGAATTATTGGGGGAGGATTCGATGTTATTTATCTAATTGCTCAAAAATTGGTAAAACACTCTAATGATGAAGGATACTTAGTAGGTAGTCGTGGAAGTGTAGGTTCTTCATTTGTAGCAACAATGATGGGAATAACTGAAGTAAATCCATTACCTGCGCATTATCGTTGTCCAAAGTGCAAACATAGTATTTTTAATGATGAAAACGGCAATGCGCTTGGAGCCGAATTTTCTTCAGGTTTTGATTTACCAGATAAAAATTGTCCAAAATGTGGAGAATCTATGATTAAAGATGGACAAGATATGCCGTTTGCAACTTTCTTAGGATTTAATGCTGATAAAGTACCAGATATCGATTTGAATTTTTCAGATTTAAATCAAGCAAGTGCTCACAACTATACTAAAGTGCTATTTGGTGTTGATAATGTATATCGAGCTGGAACAATTGGTACTGTCGCCGAAAAAACAGCGTTTGGATATGTAAAAGGTTATTGTGAAGATAAAGATATAAAAATGCGTAGTGCTGAAATTGAAAGAATTGCAGAAGGATGTACTGGAGTAAAAAGAACAACAGGACAGCATCCAGGAGGAATTGTCGTTATACCAGGATATATGGATGTTTTTGATTTTACGCCATTTCAATATCCGGCTGATGATCCAACTAGTGCATGGAGAACAACTCACTTTGATTATCACGCCATCGATCAAGACGTCTTAAAATTAGACATTTTGGGTCACACTGACCCAACACAATTGAGATTAATTCAAAATATAAGGGGAGTGCCAGTTGTAGATGATGTGCCTCTAGATGATAAAGAGACGATGGGAATATTTTTATCACCAGAACCATTAGGTGTCACTAGTGAACAAATTATGAATGAAACTGGAACTCTTGGAATACCAGAATTTGGTACCCCATTTACCATCGGTATGCTGGTTGATACAAAACCAACAACTTTTGCTGAATTAATAAAAATATCAGGATTATCTCATGGTACTGATGTATGGTTAGGTAATGCCCAAGAATTGATTCGTAGTGGTACAGTGCCTTTTAAAGATGTAATAGGTTGTCGTGATGATATTATGGTATATTTAATGTATAATGGAGTAGAGCCCTTGAAAGCCTTTAAAATTATGGAATTCGTCCGTAAAGGAAAAGCATCGAAGGATGCTGAAACATGGAAAAAGCATGTTGAAACAATGGAAAAAGCTGGTATAGAAAAATGGTTTATTGATTCTTGTTTCAAAATTAAATACATGTTTCCCAAAGCCCATGCTGCAGCTTATGTAATTAGTGCTTTCCGTATTGCTTATTATAAAGTACATTATCCTATTATTTATTATGCAACATATTTTTCAACTAGATTAGATGACTTTGATATTGTTATCATGATGAAAGGGTATGAAGCTATAAAAAATAAAATTATCGAAATAAATAATAAAGGTTATGAAATCTCAAATAAGGAAGCTTCATTACTAGAAACATTAAAATTAGCTTTAGAGGCAACAGCTAGAGGAATTAATTTTGGTTCTATCGACATTATGAAAAGTGACGCTAAAAATTTCCAAATTGCTGATGATAATCAAACTTTAATTCCGCCATTTAGAGTATTAGATGGCTTAGGTGGTACAGTAGCGCAAAGCATTCAAGAAGAAGCTAGTAAAAGACCTTTTATATCAATTGAAGATTTTCAAAAAAGATGTCGTGTTTCAACAACACTAATTGATAAAATGAAAGCAATGAATTTATTCGGAGATTTACCAGAATCAAGCCAATTAAGTTTATTTTAAAACTTATTGGCCTTTTTTTGTTTAAAATACTTAATAAGAATGACGTTAGTATAATAGAATTGTAACATAAAATTAAAATGGGAATAAAAAATAGTAAAAAAATTAAAGAGTTTGAAACAAAATAATTTAATAAAAGAGAGGAGTTCATCATAAATCTTGTTCTTATCGCTTTTATTTTCTATAAAGAAAAAACCTTGAAACATTAAATTTCAAGGTTTTCTAACTACTAAAATGGTGTCCCGCTGGAGATTCGAACTCCAGACCCTTTGATTAAAAGTCAAATGCTCTACCGACTGAGCTAGCGGAACATAAATGAAATAAATAATAAATGGTTGCCCCGGCTAGATTCGAACTAACGAGTGCCACAGTCAAAGTGTGGTGCCTTACCGCTTGGCTACGGGGCAATAAGCAAAAACTTAAGTGGTGGAAGGGGATGGATTCGAACCATCGAACCCGAAGGAACAGATTTACAGTCTGCCGCGTTTAGCCACTTCGCTACCCTTCCGAAAAAAAATGGTGCCGAAAACAGGAATCGAACCCGTAACCTACTGATTACAAGTCAGTTGCTCTACCAATTGAGCTATTTCGGCAACATAATGGTGGGCGATATAGGACTCGAACCTATGACCCCTTGCTTGTAAGGCAAGTGCTCTAACCAACTGAGCTAATCGCCCGTTATTTCCGGTTGACAGTTAATAATATACCATTTGGGGTCATACTTGTCAAGCATTTTTTTTAATTTTTTAGAAATTATTAGAAATTATCGGTAATTTCTTTGATTTTATCATTAATCCATTTATCTAAATTATCTTTTAAAGGTGCAAAACCATTTTTAGTTTCAGCCATTCTTTTTAATTTAATCCCATCTTTTTTATAATCAATATCCTTGATACTAAGTTTTATTTGTTTCGTGTTATTATCAACATTCAAAACTTCTGCATAAATAGAATCCCCAATATTTATAAAATCATGAATATTTTTTACATATCCATAAGAAATTTCAGAAATATGAATTAAACCATTATAATCATGATTTTCTAAAGTTGCAAATGCACCATATTTTTGTATTCCTGTAATTTTAACTCGAATAACTTCATTTTCTTTTATCTTATTATTCATATAATATCACCACTGCCAACAATTATAACATTTTTTTTGCTGTTTTAAAATATATTATTGTAATTTCCTGAAAAAAAACATATAATGAAAGAGGTGATTGAAATGAAAGAAAAAACTAATAACGAAGTAAAACAAGTACAAAAAGAATTAAATCAAGAAGAAGTAATAAATAAAATAAAAGATGTAATAGCGAAAGTAAGACCTTATTTACAAAATGATGGTGGCGATGTTGAATTCAAAAGATACGAAAATGGTGTTGTTTATGTAAAATTAGTTGGAGCTTGTTCTAATTGTCCGATGGCACAAATGACTTTGCAAGACGGAATCGAAAATGCGCTAATCAGCGAAGTTCCAGAAGTAATTAAAGTAATAGGAGAGAATTAAAAAACTCTTCTTTTTATTTGCATCAATAAGGAAAGAATAAATAAGTATTAAAAAACGAAAAAAATTTTCAAAACAATCTTATCTACTATTAATATGATAAGTTAACCATGCTACATCATCAATTGGATAATATTTATGAAAATAGCGAAATACATCAGCTAAATATTTTTCGTATTCTTCAATCCTAGATGTAATTTTTAGTACCATTGATTCATTAACTTGATTTCTTAAAACAGCATCATAAACTTCAAAATAAAAACTTGGCCACAAAACTCGTGACATAATTAGCTGGATTCCATAAAAAGAAAAATAATGATGTTTAAAATATTCATCCAATTCATCAAAAATGGCATAATTATCTCTAAAAAAAGCAATCTTAATATATTCAGCGATATCTCTAGCTTTATGATCAATAATAATATTTTGTGGATCATACAGCCCATAAACTGTATCATCGCTAGCCATTACATCATGAGATATTACTCCAATATCAGCCTTTTCTGGTTTTAATTTTACTATTGTCTGATTAAGATATCCTATTGCATTTTCACTAAGTCCAATAAAATAATTAAAACTACTAGACAATAATGGATATTTCTGATAATTTTGCTCGTGGTGATATTCTAAATAATCAATTTTACTAATCCATAAATTTCCCCAATTTCCACGCATTAATTCCTTAGGATAACTTATTGGGATATTAGATAAAAAACTTATTTCAGCTATAGAAGCGGGTTTATTAACATTGATATTAATCTTTGTAAGGAGATAGGGAATTTGATTAACATAAGTCAAAATTGTCCCGGTTCTATTATTAATAATTTCATTAACTAAAACATCTTTCTGAATTAATTCTTGATTAAATTGATATATCCCTTTAATATCTTTAGGATTTTTAGTATAAATGCAAAAATAATATAATTCATTATTGATGTAAAAATAATAATAATCAAATATTTGGTTGATTTTATTTGGGTTTAAGTTATAATAATAATTAATAGTATTCTTCATATATATCCCTCATTTAACCTTATGACAACGTATTTAAAAATATTTGGATAATGCTATAAAAGTAGAGATATATAAATAAAATGCTTAAAATATTTATACCCCAAATTAAGTATTAAACTAAGTAAAAAGTAGGAGGATTAAAATATGGTCGTAAAAATTACTAAACTAAATCATAGTGGAGTTGGAATGAGTACTATAAATGAAAAAGTGGTATTTATCCCTAAGACTATTCCTGGTGATATAGTTGACATAGAAATAAAGAAAGAACACAAAAATTATATCGAAGCAATCCCAGTTACATATAAAGAGTTAAGTCGTAATCGCGAGCCAATACCTTGTCCGTATTATCAAGAATGTGGTGGGTGCCAATTAATGGGATTACCTTATCAAGAACAACTAAATTATAAAAAAGAAAAAGTAATCAATATTTTAAAGAGATATGCTAATTTAACTATTAATCCTAAAATTATTGCCAGTTCTCCATATCAATATCGCAATAAAATAACTCTGCAAGTAAAAAATGGTCAAATTGGTTTATATACACAAAATAGTAATGATTTAATTTCTATAAATAATTGTCTATTAGTAAGTGATGAAATCAATAGCATAATAAAATTAATTGAAGAAAAATTAAACCTACAAGATATAAACCAAATAATTATTAGAGAAGCCAATAATCAACTTATGGTCCAATTTTTAGGAAATATTCTAGAAGAAGAACTAATTAAAAATTTATCCTCACAAGTAGCATCTATTTATCTAAACGAAAAACACATAATTGGTCAAAAAAATATTACTGAAACTTTAGATAAATATCAATTCTTAATTTCACCAGCTTCATTCTTTCAAGTAAATCATAATCAGACCATTAATCTTTATAATCAAGTAAAAGAATATTTAGGTCCAAATAATAAAAAAATTTTAGATCTCTATTGTGGAACTGGAACAATCGGCATATATGTATCCGAATATTGTGAACAAGTAACAGGAATAGAATTAAATCCATCCTCTGTCAAAGATGCCAAACATAATATTAAACTCAACAATTTAACAAATATCAAAATAAAGCAAGGGGATGTTGGTAAAATATTACAAGCTCAAAATACTTATGATGCAATTATTGTTGATCCACCTAGAAGTGGATTAGATAAAAGGACCAGAAAAACATTATTAAAAATAAAAAGTCCTAAACTAATATATATTTCTTGCAATCCAATTACTTTAGCTAGAGACTTAAATGAATTGCAATCTCTATATAATTTAGAAGATATAACCTTATTTGATATGTTCCCTAATACTTATCATGTCGAATGTGTAATGTGGCTATGTCTGAAAAAATAGTGGAAATCCTTGAATTTCAATGCTTTACGAATGTTATCACTTTTAGGAAAAATGACAAAAATTGCATAAATAAGGTACAAAAAGATAAAATTAATGTTTCGGTGGCAGTATATATGGTATGAGGAAACATAAGAAAAATTAATGTATAAAATATGTAAAAATCAACAGAATTGTTGGTTTTTTAATTTTTAGAAAGAAAGGAGACGATAACATTAATGTCAAAATGTAATGTAATTGCTATTGCTAATCAAAAAGGTGGAGTAGGGAAAACTACAACGACTTTTAATTTAGGAGTAGCATTAGCAAAACAAGGAAAAAAAGTTTTATTGATAGATACTGACCCTCAGGGAGATTTAACAACTTGTATGGGATGGTATGATACGAAAGAACTGACAACCTTAGCAACCTTAATAGAAAATTATATCTCTAATAAAGAAATGAATGTAAAAGATAGCATTTTACATCATAAGGAAAATGTAGATTTAATTCCTTCTGATTTAGGATTATCAGCACAAGAAATTCCTTTATTAAATACAATGCGTAGGGAAGAAGTTCTTAAAAATTGTATAAACGAAATAAAAAGTAATTATGATTATATTTTAATTGATTGTATGCCAAGTTTAGGAATACTTACAATAAATGCACTTGCCTGTTCTGATAGTGTAATTATACCTGTTCAAGCACATTATCTATCAGCCAAAGATACAGCACATTTATTAGAAATAGTATCACAAGTACAAAATCAAATAAATAAAGATTTAAAAGTTGGAGGTATTTTATTAACATTGGTTGACAATAGAACAAAATTAGCAAGAGAAGTTGATGATAATATAAAGAATAATTATGGAAAAATAGTAAAGTATTATGATACTCAAATACCTAATGCAGTTAAAGTTGCAGAGTCAACTACATCAGGAGAGAGTATCTTTTCTTATGATAAAAATAGTAAAGTTGCTAGTGCCTATTTAGATTTTGCTAAGGAGGTGTTAAGAGATGTCAAAGAAAGAAATAAAAATGGAACTACCAAAAGTTATGTTAGGTGATTTATTTACAACGCAAGAAGAAAGAGATGATGCTAAATTAGAAAAAGTCAAGAATATAAATATAGATGAAATTGATGACTTTCCTAATCACCCATTTAAAGTTATAGTAAATGATGATATGAAATCAATGGTTGATAGTATTAAAGAAAATGGTGTATTAGTACCTACATTAGTAAGACCAAAAGATAATGGTAGATATGAAATGATATCAGGACATAGAAGAAAGTTTGCAAGTCAATATGCTAATTTAGATACCATTCCTTGTATAGTAAGAGATTTAACTGATGATGAAGCAACTATAATAATGGTAGACAGTAATTTACAAAGAGAAAAATTATTACCTAGTGAAAAAGCATTTGCATATAAAATGAAATTAGATGCTTTAAAACATCAAGGAAAAAGAAGTGATTTAACTTGTGCACCAGTGGGGCACAAGTTAGAGTTTCAAAAGGCAAGAGATATTTTAAGTGAAGAATTAAATGAAAGTAGAGAACAGATAAGAAGATATATTAGATTAACTAATTTAATTCCAAAAATATTAGAAATGGTAGATGATGAAAAAATAGCATTTAGACCAGCAGTAGAATTATCGTATTTATCAAGAGAAGAACAAGAAAGTTTATTAGATTGTATAGAATATAATGAGTGTACCCCTTCTTTATCACAAGCAATAGAATTAAAAAAATTGAGTTTATCTAATAAGTTAGATGTTGATAAAATTGATGAGATTATGTTAAAAGATAAACCAAATCAAATTACTAAAATAAAGTTTGATGAAAGGAAGATAAGGAATGTACTCCCAAAAAATATTGAGGAAAAGAAAATTGAGGACTTTGTAGTAAAGTCTATTGAGTTTTATTCAAAGTATTTACGCCAAAAACAAAAAGATGCTAGATAGTGGGAGTATGTTTTCCACAAAAAATCCCTTCTTACAAACTACCCTAAGTAATACTAACTATTAATTACTAACTAAAAAAGAATTAATAATACTAAGTTTGTTATAGTTTATACAAATGACAAAAATTATTTAATAAACTATACTCTAATTGGAGGGAGAAAAATGAAAATAAAAAAGAAAAAAATTATAATTTTAATTGCTATGATAGTTTTAATAGCAACAATTTCAATATTTGTTATAACAAAACCAAAACAAAATAAAACAACTATCAAAGAAGTAAAATTAAATCAAATCAAAGATGAAAAAATATTGGAAGATACAAATGAAGAACAAGACAAAGATGAAGATGAAAATGAAGAAGTTGCAGAAGATAAAGTAGAAGAAACTACAAGTGATAATCAAGAAAATAAGAATACTTCAAATAGTGATGTAAACAAGAAAAAAGAACAATCAAATAAACAAACTACAACTAATTCAAATTCACAAACTAAAAATGATAGTAGCAATCAACAAAGTAGTAGTAATAATTCAAGTAGTAACAAGTCAAATAACAAAGACGCAAGCAATAATGCAACAAATAATAAAACAACTACTAATTCTAATCAAACAAGTGGAGTAACTAATAATAATTCAAATTCTCAGGCAAATCAAAAAGAAGAAGTAAAACCTAATAATGATAAATCAATTAATACTTCTCATTTAGATTATTCCACACATAAAGGTAGAATTGATTGCACTGATTATAACAAATGTATGGATGATTCATTGAAGATTTATTTTAAATATAAACAATGTATTTCAAATGTTTTTTATGTAGAAGTTATGGCAAATAATAGGACAATACTTGGATATTTTACTGAGTATGTATTTAAAGAGAGTAGTTATTCTACTTATGATGAATGTCAAAAAGTAGGAAATGAAATCAAAGGTTTATTATCAGATAGAGTTACAGGTTATCAATGTGATTCATCTAATAAGTTAAAAATTAATACTGATTATTAACGAGAACATTTAATTGTTCTTTTTATTTTGTAGAAAAGGAAGGAATTGATAGAATGAAAAAAATAAAAGGCATTGTAGTATTAGTTGCAATGTTATTTTTAGTTGGAATTACTTTTGTATATGCAGGAGTTAATGATAGTACATTAGTAAAACATCAATATGAAAATATATATGGTGTTTATGATGGAACAGATAGAGTTCATTTGTTTTATGCTCAAAGATATACTTTAAATGGTATTACAGCATATTGTATAGAACCAGCAGTACCTATTGACACTGATATATATTCATCAACGACTGATTGGAGTGTTACAGGTTTAAATAATGATGTAAAAAGATATATTAGATTACTTGCTTATTATGGTTATGATTATGATGGACACAATACAATGGAATATTATTTAGCAACACAAGAATTAATGTGGGAAAAAATATCAGGTAGAGAAACATATTGGGTAACAGGTGCTAGTGTAAATAGTCCACAATTAGATGTGGAAAAACAAAAAAGAGAGATAGAAAATTTAGTTGCAAAACATACAATAGTACCATCATTTGATAGTGATGTTGTAGAAATCAATGTAGGAGAAACAACCACTTTGAATGATAGTAATAATGTTTTATCTCAATATGAAATATATAATTCAAATTTAGAGGGTGTTAAGATAGAAAATAATTCATTAAAAATAACAGCATCTAGTTTAAGAAGTGAAGAAGAAGTGCAATTAATTAGAAAAAATTATATGACAAAAGTTACTTTGATTTATCATAGTGGTGATAATCAAAAATTAATTAGTGCTGGTGTTTTAGATCCTGTTATAGCAACAGTCAAAGTTAAATCATTAGCAGGTAGCGTAGAATTGTCTAAAAAAGATAGTGAAACAGGTTTAACACCACAGGGAGATGGCATTTTAACAGGTGCTAAGTATGGTATATATAATTCTAATAATGAATTAGTAGATACAATAATCACAGGAGAGAAAAATAAAACAAAGGATATTCCTTATGGAAATTACACAATTAAAGAATTAGAAGCAAGTAAGGGATACGAATTAGATACAAATACTTATAATGTTACTATTGATAGTAATAATAAAGATATTGTTTTAGATGTATATGAAAATATTATTAAAAGAAAAGTAAATTT
>JAFURK010000015.1 GCA_017480975.1 Bacilli bacterium | reverse complement strand
TTTCTCATTTTTAGTACTGATAGGTAGTTCAGTTGTCTCTAAAATTACATTATCTTTTAATAATTCATAGCTAATACCAGTTATATCAGAGACCATTTTCGCGAGCAAATTTTCTTCATTAATGAATAGAGCTTTAAAAACCCTGTCGTAGCACAATAAGGGTAATTTTAGTTTAGTCTTTGTTATGTTTATACCTCCATTTCTTTTAAATAAATCTCTCTACCTATATTATTAGAGATAACTTTTTAAAATCCTTTTAAATTTCTAAAATTGTTTGAAAAAAAGTTATTTTTACAAACATATGTATGTAAAATGCTTAACTATACCAATCTTATTATTATCTTTTTTTCTTTACATAAAATGTAAATTACTGATAAGTATTTTTCTAAAAAATAAAAAAAGTCTCAAAATAAGAAGGATTTTTTTATTTTATAGAGAATAATATAAGTAGAAGGGTTTAAACATATTGTCATAAATTGTCTTATTAGAAAAAATTCTACTTTTGTCGAATTTATGACAATGTTATTTTTTTATGATAAATTAAAATAGCAAAGGGTGATATCATGATAGATATTAGAACAGAATACAGAAAAGGAGTCTTATTTATAAGACTTATAGGAAGGATTGATAATAATGATTACTTAAATGAAATAAGGGATTTAATCAATAAAATTGGTATTAATTATATTGTATTAAATCTTGAGAATTTAAATTACATTTCCTTAGAGAGTATTGATCATATTATGAAATATAATAACGAAATATTAAAGAAAAAGAAACATTTATTAATATGTGACTCTAATCAAGGAAGGGGAAGGATATTTGAAAAATTTATTCCTAATATCAGTAGTGAATTAGAAGCTTTTTCTTTAATATAAAGAAAGGTATATATGAATAATGAAGCACTACTTAAACTAATTAAAGAAAATAAAAATATTATTTGCAAGGTTATCAATAAATATACTAGATATTATGAGTTTGATGATCTCTATCAAGTAAGTATAATTGGTATAATGAAAGCTTATCAAAATTTTAAACCAGAAATGGGAGTAAAGTTTACGACTTATGCTTATAACTATATCTTAAGTGAAGTATTATTTTTTGTGAATAATAATCGCACAATCAAAGTATCAAGAGAATACATTAAGGTATATAAAAAGATATTAGAAGCACGAACACTTTTAACTCAAAAGTTGATGAAAGAACCAACTAATTATGAAATTTCTTTGTTTTTAGAAATTGATGAAGCAATCATAAATGATGTGATGAGATACCAAGAAAAGGTTAAAAGTTTAGAAGAAGTTATTATGGATGACGGTAAGAAAGTCACCTTATTAGATCAAATAGCAACTGATAATAATATAAATGTTGATTATATTTCCTTGCATGATGGATTATCCTCTTTAAACGCCGAAGAACAGCAGCTCATAAATTTAAGATATTTTAAGGATTTGACGCAGAGTGAAATTGCGGGGATTTTAGGAACAAATCAAGTACAAATCTCTAGAAATGAACAAAAAATCCTAAAAAAATTAAAAAATAATCTTTGTAAAACCTTGTAAAATAAGGTTTTGGTAAAAATGTAACCGAAATGGTTACATAAAAAAGCTTGAATATGTGAGAAAATAAGAAATAGGTGGTGGGAAAATGGGAAATATCCATAGACGTAACGAAGATGTTTACGAAATAATTGCCGCAAACATCAAGGAAGCTCGTAAGGAAGCCAAAATTACACAAGCCGAATTAGCGGAGCGTAGTAATTATTCACATGAATTTATTAGACGCATTGAAGCGCCTAATGGTAAAAAATACTTTTCTGTTAATACGCTAGTGAAATTAGCTGATGCCTTAGAAATTAGAGTTGAAGAGTTACTAAAAGGAATAAGCGATGGAGAATAAATAACTTCATTGTCTTTTTTTTTGTATATTTTTTGGTAACAAATCCATAATATAAATGGTGATTATATGAATAATAAAGAATATCAAAAATTTATCGAAACTTATACTCCTAAACCAAAAGTTTTTGAAAATGCGCTTGTCTCCTTTTTGGTTGGTGGTGCTTTAGGATCATTTAGCGAGTTGTTATTACAATTATACCAGTTATGGTTTCATTTACCACGAAAAGAATCAGGTGTAATAGTAATATTAACGCTAATAGTTATAGCGTCTGTTTTAACAGCTTTAGGAATATTTGATGTTTTAGTAACTAAATTAAAAAGTGCTTTAATTATTCCGATTACAGGTTTTGCTCATTCTATAACGTCAGCGGCTTTAGAATATCGAACAGAAGGTTTAGTTTTAGGAATAGGAGCTAATATCTTTAAATTAGCTGGTACTGTAATTTTATATGGCGTAGTATCTGTATATCTTTTTGGATTACTAAGAATTATAATAATAGGAGGGTAATATGACAATAACTTATAAGAATGTATATATAAATAATGCTAGTACTATCGCTGGAATATATGAAGCCAATGGTCCATTAAAAGAATATTTTGATAAAACTTATACTAAAGATTTATACTTTGGTGAAACTAGTTGGGAACACGCTGAAATAAAACTATTAAAAGATTCTATTGATTTATTGCTAAAAAAAACTAAATTTAAAGAAACGGATATTAATTTATTAATATCTGGAGATTTACAAAATCAAATTGCTTCTAGTGATTATATGGCTAGAGAATATAATATACCTTTCTTGGGTATCTATAATGCTTGTGCTACTAGTAGTGAAGGTCTAATTATTGCTAGTACTTTTATTGATAGTAAAAAAGTTAATAATTGTATTGTTTCGACTGTTAGTCATAATACATCTGCCGAAAAACAATATCGAAATCCAGTTGAATATGGAACTCCAAAACCTGAAACAGCTACATTTACCGTAACTGGAGCAGCATCTATTTTATTGACTAATGAAAAAACAAATATTAGAATAGAATCTGCCACTATTGGTAAAACTATCGATAAAGGAACTAAAGATGTTAATCATATGGGAGCCGTTATGGCACCAGCAGCAGCTGATACTATTTATCGTCATTTAACTGATATGAATAGAAATCCCGATTATTATGATTTAATTTTAACTGGTGATTTAGGAAAATATGGCAAAAATATTCTTATCAATTATATGAAAGAAGTTTATAATCTAGATATTTCTAGTAATTATGATGATTGTGGTACGATTATATATGATACCGATAAACAACCTGTTTTAGCGGGTGGGTCAGGACCGGCTTGTAGTGCCTTGGTAAATTACAGTTATATCCTGACTAAAATGCATGAGAAAAAATTAAAAAAAGTTCTTATTGTTCCAACGGGAGCTTTATTCTCACCAACGATGTATTTTCAAAAGGAATCATTACCTGCTATAGCGCATGCTGTTAGTTTGGAGGTGGTAGAAAAATGATTTATGTAAATGCTTTTTTGTTTTGTGGTTTTACTTGTCTTGTATCCCAATTAATTCTTGATAACACCAAACTAACACCCGGACATGTAACGTCGTTATTCGTTGTAATAGGAGCTTTTTTAGATATTTTTGGTATTTATGATAAAATTGTTTTATACTGTGGTGCTGGAGCTATTATTCCTATTACTTCGTTTGGACATTTATTAATTCATGGGGCAATGGATCTTGCTGGAGAAATGGGTGCTATCGGCTTAGCGTTTGGAGTGTTTAATCTAACTTCAGCTGGAATAAGTGTCGCCTTAGTAGCAGCATTCTTTTTATGCCTTATATTTAAACCAAAACATTAACCATTTTAATCTCTAACAATATCATTAATCCTTTAAGTATTATAGTAATAAAATACTTTAAAATTTTTTTCTACATAAAAATAAATTCCTAGCTTGTATTTTATTCTTAATAATGCTATACTTATAATAGGAGGAAGAGTAATATGGGAAAAACAAATAAAAAAGAGGAGTTAAATATCCCAGTAATGATACTTTGTATAGTAGGAACTGTTTTAGTAGTTTTTGGATTTTTACTTCTAAAAAATGATAATTTTAAACTAAAAGTAATTAGTACTGAAGGTACAGTAACGGGTGTACAAATTAAAAAAACCGCTGATGGTACTATTGAGAGCAGAAGTGTAAATTTATCATATACTGCTAATAATGGTAATTATACTGCTACTATTAATAACTATCCTGAAGAAATAGATATTGGTGGAAAGATGACTTTATACTATGACTTTTTATCACCTTCTAGTGTTGGAAATAAAAGAAGTGGTTATATTGGTTATATAGCAGTTATTTTGGGTATTATTCTTGTATTAAAAACTGGACCTAGGTTTATAAGAATTATTAAAGATAATTATTTATAAGAGCGAAAGCTCTTTTTTTCTTTATGAAAATATAGTATAATTTGGATAACTAATGAAAGGAAAGATGATTTAAGATGAATATAAAAGAATTAATAAAAAATGCTGAAAATAAATTAATAGATATCTATTCTAAACAAGATGAAATAGAATTTTTTAATAGTAAAAAAGTATTAAATGCCTTTAAAGAAAATAATGTAACTGAAGACTGTTTTAATATGACTACTGGTTATGGGTATGGTGATTTAGGTCGAGATACCATTGAAAAAATCTATACAACCATTTTTAAAAGTGAAGACTCTCTAGTAAGAAGTCAGTTTATTTCAGGTACTCATGCTTTATCTACTGCTCTTTTTGCTTGCTTGAGACCTGGTGATACTATGCTTTCAATAACTGGCAAACCTTATGACACTCTAGAAGAGGTAATTGGTATCAGAGATAATCCTAGCTCATTAAAATCATTTGATATTAATTATAAACAAATAGATTTAATTGATAATGAATTTGATTATAATGAGATAAAAAAAGTGCTTATCAATAATAAAATTAAATTGATTGAGATTCAACGTAGTAAAGGGTATTCTACTAGAAAAAGTATTACTATTGAAAAATTAGAAAATGTAATTAATTTTATTAAAGAAATAGATAAAGATGTTATTGTTATGATTGATAATTGTTATTGTGAATTTGTTACTACTAAAGAACCTATTGAAGTAGGGGCTGACTTGGTAGTAGGTTCTCTAATTAAAAATTTAGGGGCTGGAATGGTATCAAATGGTGCTTATATTACTGGTAAAAAAGCTTTAATTAACTTATGTGCAGAGCGATTAAATGTAGCGGGAGAAGGAAGGGAAGTAGGTCCATCTTTAGGAATGAATAAACAATTTTTATTAGGTTTATATATGGCTCCTAGCGTTGTCTGTGCCTCTATTAAGACGGCTATATTAACGAGTTATGTCTTAGAACAATTAGATTTTAATGTTGAACCAAAATACAATGAAGATCGAGCTGATATCGTCCAAAACATAATCTTTAACGATAAGGAAAAACTAATTAAGTATTGTGAAAGTATTCAAGCTTCTAGCCCAATTGACGCTAATGTCTTACCAATACCATGGGATATGCCAGGATATGCCGATCAAGTTATCATGGCTGCTGGCACTTTCACCCAAGGTTCCTCTATTGAATTATCATGTGACGGCCCAATCAGAGAACCATATATTGCCTATCAACAAGGTTCTCTAACTTATGGATACGGAAGATTAGCCATAATGAAAGCTATTGAAACTTTATTAGAAAACAATAATACCGAGGAATGATATAACGGAACAATTATACCAACTGATAAAAAAATTAAAGACTACATTTTAGTTCTAAATAAAATAAATGGTCTTAAAAATTATGAACTAGTTAATAAAAGAGAATTACTTGGATATTATGATTTAAATAAACCATTTTATTACATCTTTGATGGCATTACTTTTGATAAAAAAGTATCGAAATAAAAAGATGTGATAATATAATTTTTGAAGCAACAAAAATCGCACTTTCGTGAATTCATTCGTACGGCAAGATTTTTCTTTGTTTTCTTTTCTTAATATTCCTAGAAAAAATTATTTGCTTTTATGGGTACATATGGTACCATTGCTATGGTGATAATATAATAATATTAAAAATTCTCTTTTACAAACATTTATATTATTGGCTGAAGAAATGGGAATTAAAATATTAAAAGTTAATACTGATTTAGACCATGTTCATTTATTGGTAAGTTGCAAACCACAACATTATATTTCGACTATAGTAAAATACTTAACTAGTCTTATCTTTATATTAAGATATTTATTAGTTAAGTATTTTATTAACTATATATAAGTAATCCCTTTATTTAGTTAAGACTATTTTCACGAATCAACTTTAAATTTATTTTTAACTATGTTATAATAATTAGCGAATAAAAGGAAGTGATTTAAGGATGATTACAATTAAAAGCGAAAAAGAAATAGAATTAATGCGTAAAGCTGGTTATTTAGTATCTTTAACTCATCAGTATTTAAAACCTTATATAAAACCAGGAATAACAACCAAAGAATTAGACAATTTAGCAGAAGAATTTATTCGTTCTCATGATGGAATTCCTACTTGTAAAGGTTATGAAGGATTTCCTTGTGCTTTATGTGTCAGTGTTAATGATGAAGTAGTTCATGGAATTCCATCCAAAAGAAAGTTAAAAAATGGTGATATTGTAACGATAGATATGGTTATTGGTTATCATGGCTATCAAGGGGACGCCGCTTGGACCTATGCGGTTGGAGATATTAGTGATAAGAAAAAATATTTAATGGAACATACAGAGAAAGCTTTATATGAAGGAATTAAGATGGTTAAGCCTGGTAATAGGATTGGTGATATTTCTCATGCTATTGAAACTTATGCAACTAACTATCATTTAGGCGTAGTAAAAGAATTAGTTGGTCATGGCATTGGTACCAATATGCACGAAGAACCTGATGTGCCTAATTACGGCAAACCTAATAGTGGTCCGAGATTAAAAGAAGGAATGGTTATTTGTATTGAGCCAATGTTGAATTTAGGTAGTGAAAGAATAGGAATCTTAGATGATGATTGGACAATAGTTACCGAAGATGGTAAGCCTTCAGCCCATTATGAACATACTGTTTTAGTAACTAAAGATGGTTATGAAATTTTAACGCCAAGATTGGATTAGAGGTGATTAAAGTGATAAAAGAAATAGAAATTTATGCCAAGGAAAATGGAGTGCCTATCATGCTTCCAGATGGAATAGAATACTTATGTAACTATATCCAAGAAAACAATATTAAAAGTATTTTAGAGATTGGTTCTGCAATTGGCTATTCAGCTATAAAGATGGCTTTAGTTAGTGAAGATATAACTATTACAACCATTGAAAGAGATAAAGAAAGATATGATTTGGCTATCAATAATATAAAGAAAATGAATTTAGATGATTGTATTAAAGTAATTTATGGGGATGCCTTAGAAGTAGAAGTTGATGGTAAATTTGATTTAATCTTTATAGATGCTTCGAAAGGTCATAGTATTGACTTTTTTGAAAAATATAGTCCATTATTATCTAGCGATGGAACGATTGTTACAGATAATTTATCTTTTCATGGATTAGTTGAGAATGAATCTCTAGCAGTTACTAAAAATCAAAAAGGTCTTGTTAGAAAGATTAAAAACTTTATTAATTTTTTAGATAACAATCAAGAGTTTGTAACTACTTATATTAATGTAGGAGATAAGATTTCAATTACCAAAAGAAAGTAACTATATATTTTGAAGAAGAGAGGTGAATTCTAGTGAAGAAAATATTAGTTCAACCAAATAGTTTAGAGAACTTAGGTGATATTTTAAAAACTGATATTACAGGTATTATTTTACCTTTAGAACATTTATCAGTAAATAGTAGTATTTATTTTTCTTTAGAGGATATTAAAAGTATAATAAACTTAACTAGTAAAGAAGTATGTGTATCAATTAATAAAATTATGCATAATGAAGATTTAGAAACTTTAGAGATGATGCTTGTCTCATTAAATAAAATGAATATTAGTAAAATATTTTTCTATGATTTAGCAGTGATGAATATAGTTAAAAGATTAAATATAAAGAAAGAATTAGTTGTCTTTCAAGACCATTTAAATGCTTCTATTTATAGTAATAATTTTTATAAGAAAAGAGGTATTAATTATGCTGTTATTACTAATGATATTCCCCGGGATGAAATAAATGAAATTAGTAAGTATAATTCTTTAATGCTAATATGTTATGGTTATTTGCCAATATTTTATTCTAGACGCTACTTAATTAGTAATTATTTAAAATATATTAGTAAGAATAAGGAAAGTAATATCTACTATATAAAGAATAAAGATGATAAATATCCAATTGTTGAAGAAGAATTTGGAACTACTATTTATACTAAGGAACCTATTAATTTAATTAATGATATTAACGATTTAAATGTTGAATATATTATCTTAAATGCCAACCTTACTAATAGAGAAGACTTTAGAAGCATTTTAAACCAATATTTAACTAACAGACCTGAAATTGATAGTAGCAAATGTTATAGGGGATTTATTGATAAAAAAACAGTTTATAAGGTGGCTGATTATGAGTAGTAATAATAGAAAAGTAGAATTATTAGCACCAGCTGGTAGTTTAGATAGATTAAAGATAGCTTATCTTTATGGCGCTGATGCTGTTTATATAGGTGGTACTGATTACAGTATGCGAGCTAACGCCAAAAATTTCAGTTTAAATGAAATAAAAGAGGCATGTACTTATGCCCATAATTTAGAAAAGAAATTATATGTTACAGTTAATATTGTTTTTCATAATGATGATTATGTTGGTTTAATTGATTATTTGAGGGCCTTAGCTAGTTATGGGGTTGATGCCATTATCATTTCTGATATGGCTATTATAGATATCGTTCATGATAACAACATTAATCTTCCTATTCATATTTCAACGCAGATGTCTAATGCTAATTATGAAAGTGTTATGTATTTAAAAAATGAAGGAGTTGAAAGAGTAGTTTTAGCAAGAGAATCATCTCGTGAAAATATCAAGGAAATCATTGAAAAAACAGGCGTTGAAATTGAATGCTTTCTTCATGGAGCGATGTGTTCCTCTTATTCAGGAAGATGCGTTTTATCAAACTACTTCACGGGTCGAGACGCTAATCGAGGCGGTTGCGCCCAAGTATGTAGATGGTGCTTTGATATTGAGGGAATAGAAAGTGATGCTCAGTTTACGATGTCTTGTAAAGATTTATCTTTAATTAAGAATTTAAAAGATATGCTCGATATTGGGATTACTTCTTTAAAGGTAGAAGGGAGAATGCGTAGTAATTATTATATAGCAACTGTTATTAGTACTTATCGAGAAGCTATTGATAATTACTATAACGATACTTTAGATGATGAGAGAATCGAGTATTACAGTAAAATATTAAATAGAGTTGCTAATCGTGAAAGTACTTCCCAATTCTTTGATAAGTTTCCTGGTGTTGATGAACAATATTTTTTAGGGCGTCAAGAATTATCTAATCAAGACTTTTTAGGAATTGTTCTTGACTACAATCAAGATACAAAAGAAGTAACTTTAGAGCAAAGAAATTATTTTAAGACTGGAGATAAAGTCGAGATGTTTGGACCTAGTATTGAGACTTTTTCTTTTGAAGTTCCTAATATCTATGATGAAGATGGAAATAACTTAGAGGTGGCTAGACATCCTAAACAAATAATTAAATTTAAATTAGAAACAACTGTATATAAAGATGATATTATGAGAATTAAAGCATTTTAAAATAAGTGGTTTTGGAGGTTATTATGGGGGTATTATCTAATATAAAATTATCTAGAGAAGAATATGATTATTTAGTAAATAAAGCTCATTTCTTTGATTATGGATCTGAGGCTCATATCATTCGTGATGGTGATTATGTTATGAAGTTATTTAGAAAAAACTTTGGTCATGAACTTGTTAATGATGACGAAATAGAAAGTATTAGAGAAAATAAGCATCAAAAAATAATAATATTACATGGTATGAAGACGTTTGATAATGAATTTAGACCACTAGCTACGTATAGTTATAATGGTAAGTTTGTTGGCTATAAAGGCAAATATTTAGATTTGCCAAATTTAGGTGATATATCTTTAAATAAAGAAGAAAAAATCCATTATTTAAAACTAATAAGAAATAAATTAGCACTATTTCATGAATTAGGAATTGTTTATGGTGATGTTAAGTTTGATAATATTTTGATAGATACTGCTAATAGAGGTAAAATTATTTTTGTGGATATCGATAATATGAAGGTATTAGATCATCAAATTGATATGCCAAATAGTTTTGCAACGGATTTTTTAAGAAAATATGGTTTTGTTGATAAGACATTAGATTCCTATATGATGAATTTTTTAACTATCGAACAACTTATTAATGAATGTTTTACATATGACTATGAAGATATACTAAATATGTTAGAGGTTGGTTTCATTCCATTAGAAGTAGATTGTAAGAAGAATAAAAAATTAATTAGAGAGATGGTATATGTTACTGAGAAATATAGTGGTCAGTATTTAATTGATAATTTATAATAGGGATATTATGAATTTTACAAATCATAATATCTTTATCATTTTTTTAAAATACTTACATATATTTAACTGTAAGTATTTAGAAAGGATGATAATATTTTATATGGAAACATTAAAAGTAGGGACAAAGTCAAATCCTAATTCAGTTGCTGGAGCATTAGCTAATGTATTTAGAGAAAAGGGAAGTGTTGAAATTCAAGCTATTGGAGCTGGTGCTTTAAATCAAGCTATTAAAGCTATAGCGATAGCTAGAGGTTTTGTAGCCCCATCAGGAAAAAATTTAGTTTGTATTCCAGCATTTACAGATATTCAAATAGATGGCGAAGAAAGAACAGCCATTAAATTAATAGTTGAAGCCAAATAACACAAGAATTCCTAATATACAAGGGAATTCTTTTTCAGCATTTTACAACCAAAGAATAAAAACTAACTAAAATAGTATCTTTTTTTTTAAAATCATGATATACTTTTAAGGTAGGGTGATATCGAATGGAAAAACTATTTAAAACCTTAGATGAACAATTAGAAATTTTAAAAGGTAAAGGATTAATCATCGAAGATGAAGCACATGCCAAAGAGATTTTACTAAGGGAAAATTATTTTTTTATTAATGGATATAGAGTATTACTTATGAACTCTTATGCCGATAAAACTTTTGTTGTAGGAGCTACTTTTAGGGAGTTACATTCTGTTTTCTTATTTGATCGAAGTTTTAGAAATATTTTATTTAAGAATTTATTAATTATTGAAAATCAATTGAAATCAGTTATATCTTATCAATTATCTAAGAAATATGGATATCGCGATAAAGATTATTTAAATCCTAAGAATTTTACTAATGATAGGGCTAAAAGTAGAAGAGTCAAAGATGTTTTAGATAAGATGAAACGGCAAGTAAGGGCTAATGGAGCTCATCATATGGCTACGATGCATTATATGAATAATTATGGTTATATTCCGTTATGGGTATTAGTTAAAGTTTTATCTTTTGGAATGGTTTGTGAACTATATTTTATTTTAAAACCAGAAGATCAGGTTTCTATAGCCGATATTTTTGATGTAAATACTAACTATTTAGAAAATTTTTTACCAATTTTGTCTAATTATAGGAATTTATGTGCTCATGAAGATATTGTTTATGAACATAGGACTGAAAAGGGAATTATTAATACTATTTATCATGAAAAGTTACAAATTCCTAAGATGGATGATGAATATATTTATGGAAAGAATGATATTTTTGCTGTTTTAATTATTATGAAGCATTTATTAAGAGCTGATGATTTTAGAATGATGATGAAAGAAATAGAATATGAAGTAGAAAAATTAGATGGTATTATTGATTCAGTTCCAGTTGAAAAAATATTAGATCAAATGGGCTTTCCAGCTAATTATATGGATTTAATTGAGGTATAGAAAGAAGGAGTAATTATGAAAAAAAATCAGGTTGGTGGCATTTTAATTTTATCAATTTTAATTTCTTTTATCTGTGGTGCAATAGGAGGATATTTAATTTTGGGTAGTAATAATTTATCAGAAGATGAACCAGTTATTAATTTAAATCATTCTAGTGTTACCTTAACAGAAGAAGATAGTATTGCTAAAGGGGTTGAAGCAGTTTATGATGCTGTAGTTGTTGTTGAAGGATTTCAAAATAATCAATTAGCATCAACTGGTACTGGTTTTATTTATAAAAAATCAGGTAAAGATGCCTATATTATGACTAATCAT
Organism: Bacilli bacterium; assembly: GCA_017480975.1. Lineage (GTDB taxonomy): Bacteria > Bacillota_I > Bacilli_A > RF39 > UBA660 > RUG11198. Next base: position 4,217 of record JAFURK010000015.1, on the reverse strand, counting down.
CATGTTATTGATGGAGTTCAAAACGTTAAAGTAATTTTAAGTGATAATACTGTTTTAGATGTGGAAGTTATGGGGTCTGAAGCTTATTCTGATATTGGAATATTAAAGGTAGATGCTAGTAAAATAAAGAGTGTAGCAGTAATTGGAGACACTAATAAATTAAATGTTGGAGATACTTTATTTACGGTTGGTTCTCCTGAAGGAGCTGATTATGCTGGAACAGTAACCAAAGGTATTTTATCAGGTAAAGATAGATTAGTTAGTGTTGCTGTATCTAATAGTAGTCAATATGATTATTATATGAAAGTTATTCAAACCGATGCTGCTATTAATCCCGGTAATAGTGGTGGTCCTATTTGTAATATCAATGGAGAAGTAATTGGTGTTACTAATATGAAGTTAGTTGATTCAACCGTTGAAGGAATGGGCTTTGCAATTCCAATTGAAGATGCTTTAATCTATGCGGCGACTTTAGAAAAAGGAGAAGAAGTAGTAAGACCATATATTGGTATTGGCATGCTAGATATTAATGATATGCAAAATTTATTCTTTAATCAAATATTAGTCGATGAAAGTATTACTTCTGGAGTAGTTATTACTGAGGTTGCTGATAATTCTCCTGCAAGTAAAGCTAAATTAAAAAAAGGAGATGTTATTACTGAACTAGCTGGAGAAAAAATTACTTCAATAGCCCAATTTAGATATGAACTATATAAACATTCTCCAGATGAAACGATAGAAATAAAATATATTCGTAATGGTAAAGAAAAGACAGTTAAAGTAAAATTAACGGCTAATAATCAATAAAAAGGAACAAGTTTTAGATTTAAGACTTGTTCTTTAATTTTTGTTTATCTTTTTAGCAATCCCATTTAATTTATATAACATATCATTAATTACTAAATCAAAACTATTAGAGTATTCAATAATATTACCATTATAACCAGTTTTAGTAATTTGATTTTTAGTAATGGAAACATCGCCTAAGTCAAATTTATTATAACCATTAGTAATATGTTTTTTAATAATTTCCCATTTAACAACAGGAATACTTCTGATATGTTTGAATTCATTGGTATAACATTCTTTAACAAAAGTAACTTCACGTTTGTTAGCAATAACGGCTACTCCTGATATAATAACACCTTTAGGATACTTTTGTAATAGGTAAGTTCCATTCATAATTTCATTTTTATATTTAGTTAATAATTTATCAGAAGTCATCTTTTTCATAAATAAATTATTAGTTTTCTTTATATTAGGATTTTTTAATTTGTCATTTAATAGATCATTATTAAATTGTTCCTTTTTAAGAAGATAACGATAATTATTAATATATGTTTCCGGCATAATCTTAGCTAAATAAAACTCAAATTTATTATCAGGAGTATTAAATAAATTCATCATATTTTCATACCTAGTTTTATTCTCAACTAAATTTAGAAAATCTTGTTTATCACTTTCAGTTCCTTGATAAACAACAATTCCTTTCTTTAGACAATTATTAATATTCCTTCTTAAACTTCGTTTAAAGTTTTTATAAGTACTATTTATATCTTTAGTTTTTAGTAACATTTTATATTTAGAAGTATTAGGAATAAAATCATAGTCTAGTTTTTTTAATTCATTAATAATGCCACTATTGTTTTCTTTAAGAATAAAATCGCTATTATATACTTGATAGTTAATTAATGGATTGATTCTAACATAAATGTAATTTTGTTTCTTTAAATAGTTCTTTAATTCAATGGTAAAAGTTTTAAGTAAATCTAAGTTATAGAAATTAATTAAATAGCCACTAGGTATATAGCCAAATTTATGTTTATTATTAATACCTTTCTCAAGGATTAGGGTAGCAGCATGAACATCATTGTTATCATCAATTAATCCCAAATAAATAGGCTTATAGCCATTAATTCCTTTTAATCTAGCATACTCAACACTTTGTTTATAATTCTTTTTACTATGAAGATTAGAATAGTTTTTAAATTGTAATTCCGTTAACGCGATTATATGCATTTTATTCCTCCTTTGTTTAATCATTATACCATATATTGGATAAAAATAGAAGTTAAATGATTAACTTTATGTTATTAGTTAAAATACTTAAAAAGTATTATACTTAAATATAGGGACTATTATTAGATAAAGCTATATCTTAAGTTAAAGTAAATTTAAGTATTTTAATAAATATAAAAAATTTAGTGTAAAGATAAGTAAATATACTTTGATAAAAGATAAATTTATATTATAATGGTATTAGAAGGTGATAGGTATGAAATTAAATGTTGGTGTAATATTTGGGGGAAAGAGTGTTGAACATGAAGTCTCTATTATTACAGCTATTCAAGCTATGAATCATATTGATACTGATAAGTATGAGATTATTCCAATATATATTACGAAAGATTTACAGTGGTATACGGGTGGATGTTTAAGATATGTGGATACATTTAAAGATTTTGATTTAGTTAAAAGATATTCAAAGAAAGTTAATTTAATTAATAAAGATGGGCGCTATATACTACAGACTAATGGTTTTATTAAAAGAGAAGTATGTGAGTTACATTTAGCGTTTCCAATTGTTCATGGGGCTAATGCTGAAGACGGTTCAATTCAAGGGTATCTTAATTTAATTGGTATTCCTTATGTTGGAAGTAATGTTTATTCATCAGCAACATCTCAAGATAAGGTATTTATGAAGCAAATACTAGTAGCGAATAATATTCCGGTAACTAAATTTGTATGGTTTGGAGAGCGTTTTTACCGTAATAAAAAGGAAGAATTATTTAAGCAAATTGATGAGTTGAAGTATCCATTAATTATTAAACCAGCTTGCTTAGGTAGTAGTGTTGGTATTGAGATGATTACTAGGAAAGAAGAAATTGATTCAACGATTGAGAGATCATTTCAATATGATAGTAAGGTTGTTATTGAAGAAAAAATTCAAGATTTAGTTGAATATAATTGTTCAGTATTACTTACCGCTAATGGGAATATAACTAGTGAGATAGAGGAAGTTACTACTAATAAAGAAATAATTGAATATGGGGATAAGTTCTTATCAGATGATAGCGCTAATGATAGTAGTATTAAGAGAACTTGTCCAGCTGAAATATCTGATAAGCTAAGAAAAGAGATTGAACTTACCTCTTTGGCAGTATTTAAAATGCTTAATATGCGTGGGGCGGCGCGAATTGATTTTCTTTATGATAATAAGAATAAGAGATTGTATGTTGATGAAATAAATAGTGTTCCTTGGTGTTTTTCTCATCATTTATGGGAAGCTCGCAATATAAGTTATAAGGAACTACTTAATATTATGTTAGCCGATGCAATAGCGCAAGAGATAAAGACCCAAGGGATGACAACAACATTAGATTCCGATGTTCTTAACAAAATAAACAATGCAAAATTAGAGGAGATGAAATAATGTACGGTTATATCAGGGGAACTATTACGGAGATTGATAGTAATTATATAGTACTAGATAATAATGATATAGGATATGTGATATATGTACCTAATCCTTATTCATATCAGTTAAATAATGTTTATACCATATTTATCTATACCAAAGTAGCTGAAGATGAATATACATTATATGGTTTTAAGACGAGAGAAGATAAAGAATTATTCTTAAAGTTGATATCAGTTAAAGGGTTAGGGCCAAAAATGGCTTTACCAATTTTGGCAATGGGTACATTTGATTCGATCGCGGATGCGATTGAAAATAATAATTTAAATTATTTAAAGAAATTTCCTAAAATTGGCGATAAAGTTGCTAAACAGATGGTCTTAGACTTAAAAGGAAAATTGAATGCTATTAATACGGGTTTATTTGCTAAAGAAGATTTAAGTAATGAACTTTATGAAGTATTAGCAGGATTAGGCTATAAGCAAGCTGACATTAAAAGAGTACTTAATAAGGTTAATGCTGAATTGTCTTTAGAAGAACAAGTAAAAGAGGCTTTGAAACTAATGTTAAAATAAGCTTCTTTTTTGTCGTAAAATATTAACGATAATATTTTCTCTTTGTTAACATTTAAACACTTGATAGTGTAACTTTTTATCGTATTCAAATAAATCTAGATAAAAAATGCCTTGCACTATATAAAGTTGGAACATTAGAACTAGACTGTTCAAACATACTAAAGTTTAGTTCTTTTTCGTTGTATATATAATCTTCATTATTATATGTTTTAAGATACAAATCA
>JAFURK010000014.1 GCA_017480975.1 Bacilli bacterium | reverse complement strand
TTTGTAATATTTTATATTAAGGTTGCATAGCAATATTTTTTTGTAATTTCAATATTAGATAATAATATATATTTATTATTACAATAACCCACTTATATAGAACGTTCTATATAAGTGGGTTATCAATATTTTTTATAAAAGTTTAAGCTGAATATAGGGAGAGTATTTCAACTAAAAAAGTAATTAAAACTATTAAAATACTGATATAGACTAATCTTCTGTATCAGTATTTTACTATCATAATCAAAAAATATTTGACAATAAAGCTATCTAAAATTATAATAAATACCACTAAAGGAGAGGACCATTTATGGAATTAGCTCAAGAACTAAAATTTCAAGCCGAAATTATAAAATTAAAAAAGATAACCAATCAAATTAAAGAACTAGGATTTGATACCACTAAAATAGAAATAATTATCAAAAAAATCGAGAAAGATCTTAATATATCATTAGATAAAATATCTCAAAGTTATGACGAAATGAACTCTATTGATAACTTATTAAAATCAGACTTTCTTGCCAACCAGTACATCGATGCTTTAAAAAGTATTCAAACATTAGAACTAAATTTAATAAACGAATACAATACTTATTCAGAAATTAATGGTAATTTATTACTAATAGAAAGCAAACTAAAAAATATTACCAATGCTGAACTTCCTGAAATAATTGATTTAATGATAATAACCCTAAAAAAACTAAAATCATCAACAATCAATTATAAGGATGAAAAACACTTTGTCGAAAGCTCTTATAAATTAACATACAAATTAATAAAACTAGAATTAATATATTTTAATAAAAGTAACTTATTAGATAGTGTCTTAACTAACGAAACAGATACCAATTACACAGAAAAATATCTTCTTGAAGAAATAGATTCTTTAGATGGCAAAAAAGATAAATATAAACCTATCTTTACTAGAATAAAACAACTTAAATCTAAAGGATTAGAGAGTACTTATCTAGACTTCGAACTATTAAACTTATTAAAATTTGAAGGAAATGAAAAAATGTTATCTAACATAAAAGAAGATTTATTTGAATTAAGTTCTAAAAAAGAAAGTAAACAAGAAGAAATAAATAAATTAGTTAAAAAAGATGATAATTTAAATGCTAAAAGAAATGGAATAAAAAAACATCAAAATAAACAATTAAAAAAATTACTACGATATATAGCTAGTTTAACAGGATGGGCAACTATAAATCTTTCTTTAATATTGAGTATAGGAATAGTAAATAAGCAATTTTCTACTTCTTATAGTTCTTCTTCATATAGAACAGAGTATACTGAAGATAATAGTCATCAACAATCACCATTATACGTGGTTACAGTATCTCTACTTGGAGCATTTCTCGTTGCTGGTGTATCAGGTTTAATATCTAGTATTATAGAAAATATAGGTGAAATAAAAAAATCATTATCAAAAATATCTAAAGACAAAAAAGAATTTAAAGAAATTCAAGAAGAATTATTAGAAAAAGAAAGAATACTTGCAACTTTAACAGAAGAATATGAAATATTAGAAAATGAACTTGAGGTTATGTTTTCTCAACTACCAATTTATCTTCAAGAAGAACTAGCAGATTTAATTAAAGAAGAAAAAATATCCAAACCAATTATAAAGGTAAAAAAATAATATTTACAAAGTTACTAAATCATTATAAACTTGATTTAGTAATTTTTAATATAATAATTAGGAGGTAAATTAATGTTTAAAGAAAGTTATATTATCGCTCATCGTGGTATCCATGATAATAAACAGGTCTATGAAAATACTCTAGAAGCTTTTTCTTTAGCAATTAATAAAGGCTATATTATTGAATTAGATGTACGCCTAACTAAAGATCAACAAATAGTCGTATTTCATGATGAGAATACTAAAAGAATTACCAATCAGGATTTAATAATAGAAGAAAGTACTTATCAAGAATTAAACCAACAAGATATTATTCATATTCCTTTATTAGAGGAAGTATTAAATCTAGTAAATGGTAAAGTCCCTATATTAATTGAGATAAAACAATTTAATACTGTTGGTACGCTAGAAGCTAAACTAATGAGTATCCTAAATACTTATCAAGGAAAATACGCTATTCAAAGTTTTAACCCTAAAGTATTATATTGGTTTAAAAAACACTATCCCAATATTTTAAGAGGTCAATTATCTTATAGTTTTAAGAATAAAAAAATATCCTCTTATAAAAAGTTTATTTTAAGTAATATGTTTTTAAACTTTTTAACAAAGCCTAATTTTATATCTTATAAATATAATGAAATATCACCCCAAAAGATAAAATATTATCAAAAGAAAAATATACCCGTACTAGGTTGGACTATAACCAATAAAAAAGATTATAACTATTACAAAAAATACTATGACAACCTAATATGTGAAAAATTTATTTAAACTAAAATAGTATCAATATAGACTAAATTTCCATATTAGTATTTTATTATTACAAATTTAATACAAATTAACTGTAAATCAACAAAAAAAGCTAGCTAAATTATTTAAAGTATGTTATCCTTATAATAGGAGGAGAGAAGAATGAAGAAAGGATTAAAATTATTAACATGTGGAGTTATTTGCATGTCGACTTTTGCTTGGAAAGTAAATGCTGAAGAAGTTTCTAGCTATGATAAACTTGTATCTTGTGTTGCCAAAAGTGGTAATACTTGTACTTTAGCTAACGATATTGAATTTTCAGAAACATTAAATATTACCAATGGAGTAGATGTAACAATTGATTTAAATGGTAATGATATCACTGGTGCAACTGCTGTTGATCCATTATTTTACATCAATAACGGTTCTCTTGATGTTACAGGAAAAGGTACTATTACTGCCGCTAAGGACGTCTTTAGTTTATTAGGTAATAATGTTACTGGTGGAGCTGCTATCAAAGCAGAACTTAAAATTGGTTCAGATGTTGATGTTACTTCTAACACAGCTAATTGTATTTTTATAAAAGGAAAAGGTGCTAAAGCAGACGTATATGGAAACTTAACATCAAAAGGCTCATATGCTGCAATCCAAGGTAATGGAACAGTTGATACTAAGACAGATAATGGGAATACTACAATTAACATCTATGATGGTGCAAGTGTTATAAACGAAAATGATCATGCTATTTATCATCCACAAACTGGTACATTAACTGTTAATGGTGGTACTATTACTGGTGCAACAGGAATAGAAATGCGTGCTGGAAATTTAGTAGTAAAAGGCGGAACGATAACTGCAACAGCTAAAGAATTTTCTGTAGAAGCTAACGGAAATGGTACTACAACAGTAGGTGCTGGTATCGCTATAGCCCAACATACAACCGCAAAAGATATTAACGTATCAGTAAGTGCTGGAACTGTTAAAGGAATTTATGCTTTAAATGAAAGTGATCCTAATAAAGTTTTAGGTGAAACAAATAATAATACTATTAGTATCACAGGTGGTACTTTCGAAGGTGCTATTGATAGTGAAAACGAAACAGGATTTATTACTAATGGTAACTTCAATACCGATGTAACTAAGTTTTTAGCAGCCAATGGTAATACTAGCTTAAAAGAAACTGAAGATGGTTATAAAGCTGAAACTGTATATGAAGTTACAAAAGGTGAAGATCAAAAAATAACTACCAAAGAAGGAACCGAAGTAACATTTACAATTGATGCTGACTATAATTTATTTGATAAATTATATATTAATGGTACAGAAGTTGATAAAAAATATTATACCATTAAGTCTGGAAGTACAATCATTACTTTAAGTTCTGATTATCTTGCCACTTTATCAAGTGGTAGCCATAAAATAACTGCAACATTTACTGATGGAGGAACTGCAACAACTGATTTAACATTAGTATCAAATGATACCGCTCCAACTTCTAATACGCCACAAAATCCAAAAACATCAGATAACATTTTAACATACATTATGGCAAGCATTATCTCAATACTTGGCTTAGTAACTACAGCTGTAGGTATTAGTAAAAAACAAAAAAATAACTAATTAATTAATACATTTAAAATACTGATATAGACCATATAACTATATTAGTATTTTTATTATTATTAACAATATCTATATATTATAAAAATATTAAAATCCCTATAAGTATTCTCTTCATAAACTAATAAAATAACTTTACTTTTCACCATATTTATTATAAAATGTAATCAAGAGGACAGTGGTTGTATGAAAGAATTAATTATATCTCCAGCAGATACTTATATCGTTGTAAACAAAAGTATTATTAACGATGAAGATAGAACCATACTAACCATGTTATATCAGCCTATTATTGGCCCTCTACCAATTATATTATATTTTTCTTTATGGGCAGATTTAGATAAAACTAAACTAACTAGCTCTGAATATACTCATCATCACTTAGTAACCAATATGCAAATATCTCTTCATGATATCTTAGAAGCTAGAAGAAAACTAGAAGCCATCGGCCTATTAAAAACTTTCTATAAAGAAGAAAATATTAATACTTATATATACCAGTTATATTCACCAATCAAAGCTCATGACTTCTTTAATCATCCTATCTTAAATGTTGTTTTATACAATAACTTAGGTAAAAAAGAATATGAAAAACTAAAAGAATACTTTAAAACACCACGACTTAGTACAACTGGTTACGTTGATATAACAGTATCATTTACTGATGTTTTCGAGTCAGTACCTTTAACATCGCATGATATTTTAAATGATGACATCAGAAAGAAAAATATCCAAAAGTTAAATATTAATAGCACTTTTGATTTTAGCTTTTTAGCCGATTCCTTACCATCTAGCCTTAATCGAGAAAAGATATTTACTAAAGAAATAAAAGAATTAATCTTACAACTATCATTTTTATATGGATTAGACGCAGTAAAGATGCAAGATATTATTCCAATTTGTATCAACGAAAGAGGTACTATCAATAAAGAAGAATTACGAAAAACTTGTCGTAACTTTTATCAATTTGATAATCGTGGTTTACTTCCTAGTGTTGTTTACAATTCACAGCCAGAATACTTAAAAGAACCAACTGGTGATACCTCTAAACGTGCTAAAATGATTTATACTTTTGAAAATATCAGTCCTTATGAATTACTAAAAAGTAAAAATGGTGGAGCTGAACCAACTAGTCGTGATCTAAAATTAGCTGAAGACTTAATCATTGGTTATGGTCTTAAACAAGGTGTCGTAAATGTTTTAATTGACTATATTTTAAAAACCCAAAATAACAAACTAACTAGAAGCTTAGCCGAAACTATCGCTGGCCAATGGCAACGATTAAAAATTGAAACAGTTGATGAAGCCATGAAAGTAGCTGAAAAGGAGCATAAAAAATATAAGAAAAATATGACAACAACTACTACTGTAAAACAAAAAGTAGCAAAAGTTGAAAAAGTACCAGAGTGGTTCAATAAAAAAATTGAAAAACAAACAGCATCTATTGCCGAACAAGAAGCTATGCAAGACTTATTAAAAGAATATAGATAGGAGGTAAAACATGAAAAGTATAGGAAATGTTATTAAAGAAAATTATTATGTAAACACCTCTAAACTAGAAAGTAATTATAAAGAAGCCCTAGAAAATAACAGTACTTTCAAAAAAATAGCAACTTCCTTAAAGTTGCCAAGTAGTTACCTAATGAAATATACTAGCTCTTTAGAAGAATCATCTAAAGAACTAGATAACTGTAAAAAATGCAAAAACATCATGCAATGTAAAAATTCCTATACTGGACATGTACTCTATCCAAACATATTAAGTGATAACTTAGTATTTGACTATGTTCCATGTAAATACAAAAAAGAATTAGATGAAAGAAACAAATACAAAAAAAACATCTATCTCTTTGAAGTTCCAAAGGAAATCAAAGAAGCCAGTATGAAAAACATTGATTTAGATAACCATGATCGTTTTAAAATCATTAAATGGTTAAAAAAGTTTTTAGATAACTATCAAGCTGGCGCTGGTATGAAAGGCATTTATTTAACTGGCAACTTTGGTTGCGGTAAAACCTATCTTATTTCCGCCGCCTTAAATGAACTTGCCAAAAAAGATCATAAAATTGCTATTATCTATTATCCTGAATTTTTAAGAAGTTTAAAAGAATCATTCAGTGACCCTGAAGTTTATAATGAAAAATTTAGAATGATAAAAAGAGTAGAAGTTTTACTAATTGATGATATTGGTGCTGAAACTATGACTGAATGGAGTAGAGATGAAGTTTTAGGAACTATTCTTCAATATCGAATGCAAGAAGGCTTAACTACCTTCTTTACATCAAATTTAACAGTTAAGGATTTAGAAGAACACTTTAGTTATTCGGCTAAAGGAATTGAAAAAGTTAAAGCCAAACGAATTATCGAAAGAATAAAACAACTAACCGAAGAAATGACTTTAATAAGTGAAAATAAAAGATTAAAAGAGAATGAAAGCGAGGAAAAAGAATGAAAAGTGTAACTCAAAATTTTATTGATGAAAAAGGAATTAAATCAGAATTAATTATTACTTCCAATAATGACGAAAAAGTAATATTAAAAGGAAAATATAAATTACAAAGACCTGAAAGCAACAACAAATATATGAAGAAAGGTGTAAAAGGAAAAGGTGCTTTTACATCTGACATTGGTATCAAAAGTGAAGGATTTGCCCCGATATTTACTTTATCCCTAATCATAGCTTTAGGAACGATTATTATTGCCTTCATAATGTGGAGAATATAAAATAGTTTCTTCTTAGTTTGAATACTAGGAGAAACTTTTTTTGTGTAAAATGCTTATGAATATTATTCTTTTGATAGAAAAATAGTAAAAAATATGAGTGATTTCCCATAAAAAGTAGAAATAATATAATTTATTAGTGTATAATATCATTAAGAATTATTATTCAAAAACTATTATACAAGGAGATGAAATTATGAACTATACAGCTTTACAAGTCAAAACCAGTTATTCACTTCTACAAAGTTTAAACGAAATAAAAAAATTAGTCTCTTATGCATCTTCTTTAGGCTACCAATCACTAGCTATTACTGATAGTAACAATATGTTTGGTGTCCCAGAATTTTATGGAGAATGTAAAAAACATAACATCAAACCCATTATTGGTATAGAACTAACTATTGAAGCTAAAAAAATCCTTCTCTATGCCATGAACAATCAAGGATATAAAAATTTAATTAAATTATCAACTATAGTATCAGAACGTTCCTTAACTAAAGAAGACCTAATTCAATATAAAGAAGACGTATTATTAATTATTCCTTATCAGTATTTTGATGAAACCATTTATCAAATTTATAATAATCATTACATTGGATACTCTAATAAAGAGCAAGCTTCTAAAATAAAAGAAGACAGAGTATTAATAAATGATGTTTCTTATCTTTATAAAGAAGATTATAAATATTTAGATTATGCTTATATGATAAAGGAGCTAAAAGTTTTAGGAGAATATGAACTAAACACTCAACAAGGTAAGCATCTTTTAATGAAAGAAGAATTATATAGTCTAACAACTGAACAAGATATTAACACAGCTAAACAAATTAGCGACTTATGTACAGTAGAACTATCATTCACTAAAGGCCTATTGCCAATTTACGATGAGACAATTGATGATTATGAATATTTAAAATACTTATGTAATAAAGGACTTAAAAGAAGATTAAAAGACAATATACCAGAAATATACTTAAAAAGATTAGAAAAAGAATTAAGTATTATCAAACAAATGGATTTCTGTAATTATTTCTTAATTGTATGGGATTATGTCAAGTACGCGAAACTTAATAATATTTTAGTAGGTCCTGGAAGAGGTTCAGCCGCTGGAAGTCTGGTTAGTTATACCTTAGGCATCATCGATATTGACCCAATTAAATATGATTTGCTATTTGAACGATTTTTAAATCCTGAGCGTATTACCATGCCCGATATTGATATTGACTTCGATAGTGAAAAAAGACAAGATGTAATTAACTATGTAATAGGTAAATACGGTGAAAAAAGAGTTGCTGGTATCATAACTTTCGACACTCTCGCTGCTAAACAAGTAGTAAGAGATGTCGCTAGAATACTAGAAATAAGTCCATCTGACGTTGATTACATTACTAAATTATTATCACCTAGAGAGAATTTATCCGAAGCTCTAAAAAATAATCTCAAACTAAAACGACTAATTGATGAAAACTATAAATATAGACAACTATTTGACATATCTTTACACTTAGAAGGATTACCTCGTAACATCGGCATTCATGCTTCCGGTATCGTCATGAGTCGAATTGACATCGACGACACGATACCCCTATATAAAAATAACCGTGGTCTATATACAACTGCCTATTCTATGAACTACCTAGAGCCATTAGGCCTTCTTAAAATGGACTTTCTAGGTATTTCTAACTTAACCCTAATCCAAGAAGTATTAACCAATATTCAAAAATTAGAAAAATTAAACATAACTTTCTCTAATATTCCTCTAGATGATAAAAAAACTTTAGAAATATTTAGAAAAGTAAAAACAGATGGTATCTTTCAGTTTGAATCAGCCGGAATGCGTCGTTTCTTAGAAAAATTACAAGTATCTTCTTTTGATGATATTATTGCTGCCTTAGCCCTATATCGACCTGGCGCTATGGACTTTATTGACAACTATATTCGAAGAAAAAACGGCCAAGAACGAGTAGAGTATTTAGACCCATCTCTAGAACCAATTCTTAAACCCACTTATGGCATAATTATCTATCAAGAACAAATCATGCAAATAGCTAGAACTCTAGCGGGCTACACCTTAGGTGAAGCCGATATCTTAAGAAGAGCTATATCCAAAAAGAAAGAAGAAGTACTAATAAAAGAAAAGCCTCGATTTATTGAAAAAAGTATCCAAAATGGCTATACCAAAGAAATAGCCGAACAAATCTATAACTTAATCTTAAAATTTGCTAACTACGGTTTCAATAAATCTCATTCCGTAGGTTATGCGACTGTTGCTTACAAAATGGCTTTCTTAAAAACTTACTTTTTTAAGTATTTTGAAACTGCTATCTTAAACAATGTCATTGGTAATGATACTAAAACCAAAATATATCTAGCAGAGATAAAGCAAAATAATATTAAAATATTACCACCCGATATCAATGAAAGTACTAATAAATATGAAGTTATCAATAACGCTATTCGCTGTCCTTTATCAATCATTACTAATGTTGGCTCCCTAGTTTCTAAAGAAATAATCGAAAAAAGAAACGAAGCTCCTTATCAAGACTTTACTGATTTTGTTGTTAGAACCTATTCCGTAGGCATTAATAAAAAAGTATTAATAAACCTAATTAAAGCAGGTTGTTTTAATTCATTTGGAATCAACGAAAAAACACTTATTAACAACCTAGATAATATTATCAATTATGCTGAATTAGCCAAAGATGCTGGTTTAATTGAGTTATCGCCACTTAACTTAGTTACTTATGAAGAATACTCTAAAGAGGAAATTATTGACAATCAATTAGCAGTCTTTGGCTTCTATCTAAGCAATCATCCCGTAAATATCTATAAGAATGCTACTGACTTAGATACTAGATGTGTTGAACAATACTTCGATAGAACCATCTCTCTAGTTTTAGTCGTAGACCAAATAAAAGAAGTAACCACTAAAAAAAATGACATCATGGCCTTTATTACAGCATCTGACGAATATGGACAAATATCATTAACTATGTTTCCTAAAGTATATAAAACATATAACAACATTAATAAAAAAGATATTATAAGAATATTTGGCCGTGTCGAAAGACGTTTCGACCAATATCAAATAATAATTAATAGTCTAAAAATTTTAGCAACCAGTAATAAAAAAAGAGGAAAGTAATGGAAAAAATATATAACAAACTAGTAAGAGATAACCTCCCAAACATTATCATGGGTAATAATGAAAAATCAATTACTAGAATTTTATCAAATGAAGAATATGAGGAAGTATTACAAACAACCACTACCAAAGAAAGAATCGAAGAACTAGCAGACATGTTAGAAATAATCTTCACCTTGACAAAATTAGAAGATAAAACTTTAGAGGATGTAATAGAAGTAGCCAAAACTAAACGAATAAAACGTGGTGGCTTTGATAAAAGGATATTCTTAGAAAAAGTAATAAATGCAAAATAAAAGGAGTTTGTATGGAAGATAAATTTGATTTAAACAATGTATGTTATCAAGATAGCATAACTATAAAAGATAAAGAAAAGATTAAAGATTTTTACAAAAGTCATATTGATTTTTGTAAAGAAGATATAATAAAATTCGAAGAACATTATAAAGATTTTAATATATCAAATGCTATAGAATTAGTTATATTGGTTAGTGATTACTATGACAATAAAATAACCTTTAGTTCATATTTTTTAATGAATAATAATTCAAAAGTATATTTAAATATTAGAGATAGAGATATGATTAATTGGCTTAAGAGGTTTGAACTAATTATTGAATAAATAAAACCCCAAAAGAATGGAGTAGAGAATATGGAAGTAAAAAACTTACTTAAGAAAATAGATGGACAAATACTTTATTTAGAATATTCTAATTTTTATGAAGATATGAGTAAAATTACTGATGAAAATTATTTTATTCAAGTAATGCAAACAAAAAAAGGAGAAGAAAAACAAAAAATCGAGGAAGGAATAATTTATTTATCGCAACTAGAAAATCCAAAAGATTATGAAATATTATTCTTAGAAAAATATCATCGCTATTTAATTACAACATTAGAAAAAGATACACGAGAATATTATAATAATAGTTATTGTAATTATTTATATTCAAATTTATGTCTTAGTTTAATAGCAACAGACAATCTTGATGAATTTAAATTTATTAATGGAAAATCATTAACTCAATTAGAGTATTTGGTTGTTGATAAGCATAACCAAATTATGGAAAAACATAGAAGTGGAAAAGAACTTGATAATAATGATAAAAAATTTATAGAAGAAAGCTTCCTTTTTATAGCTTATATAGATACAGTTTATAAAGAAGCTGAGGGAGAAAAAGACTTAATGTATGATATAGTAGATTATTTTGCTAAATATCCAATTAAAGATTTATCAGATCCTAGAAGTAAACAATTATATATTTTATCAATTTTATCATCACAAATGCTTAACATTCCTGGCAATTGTGCTATACAATTTAGTACCGATACTATTGTTGATGAAAGAGGTGTTAAAACATTAGGTTCTTTTGGAAAACTTCAAGAAGATGGTGTTAATTGTATTGTCATCAATGGTTTAGACATTTATGAATTGCGAACTGTAAGAGAATTTTTAGAAAAAATGTTTACTTTATTTCACGAATTAGCTCATTTAAAGCAGGAATATGACGATTTTAATGACGAATTTAAAAAAATAATAGAAATGGAACTCTATTTAATTAAAAATAATAAAGATTTTTATAAAAAATATCACGATAGTTTTTATATTGAAAGGGATGCCGACTCTTATGCTATTGCACAATTAATAGAAGAATTTAATAAACAATATCCAGTCATAGTGTATAATATAATTTCTAATGAACAAAATAGAAAAAGAATAGACTGGCCAACATTCTATCTTATGGAATTAGAAGAATATGGAAGAACATCTACTCAACAAGATACAAGAAAATTAGGAACTTAAAATAAATACTTATAAAGAATAAATCTATTTACCTAGCACAATCTAAGTATATAGACCAATCTCTATAAGTATTTTTTTACTTAAAACTTATTAAACGGATATCTATCCGGCATCTCTAATTCAAAACACAACTTTTCTTTAGTAACAGGATGATTAAATGAAAGCCTCTTAGCAAACAACGCCACACTAGTCTTACCATCATGATTTTTATTATATTTGGCATCTCCCACTAAAGGATATCCCCGCGATGAGAATTGCACTCTAATTTGATGACTTCTTCCTGTTTCTAAATAAATCTCAACTAAGCTACACCCCTCTTTAAATCCAAGTCTCTTATATGATAATTTAGCCTCTTTACCATGTTCCTTATCCGTAACATAAGACTGATTCTTTTTTTGATCCTTAATTAAATAATCAAAACATTTACCAGATTCAGGCGTTTTTCCACAAACAACTGCTAAATAAGTCTTTTCCAATTTATGTTCGGAAACTTGCTTACTAAGCCTACTAGCTGCCTTACTAGTTTTAGCAAACACCATTACTCCACCAACCGGCCTATCTAATCGATGCACAAGTCCCAAATAAACATTACCTGGTTTATTATATTTTTCTTTGATATATTGTTTTAATGTATTAAGTAAATCCTTATCACGAGATTCATCCTCACATACCGGTATATTAACAGGTTTTTCCACCACTAGCAAGTGATTATCTTCATATATTATATTAATCTTTGGTAACTCGGCCATAAATACCACAAGGAAGTACCAAATCATTTTCTTCAATTGGTAATCCTATTTCTCCTGTTTCTACTTTAGTTCCTTCAAAAGTAAGTTTCAAAATATTATTTAAAGAAGTAGGTGAAACCCCCGTCGTATAAGAATTTATAAGTAAGAATGAAAAATCTTTATCTAATACCTCACGAGACTTTAACAATAACTCTTGTAAATTATCTTCTAACTTCCATACCTCGCCATTAGGACCCCTTCCATAACTAGGAGGATCCATAATAATTCCGTGATAAGTTCTGCCTCTTCTTTTTTCTCTTTCTAAAAACTTAATAACATCGTCCACTATAAAACGAATTTTCTTATCCGTAAGTCCCGACAAATCTCTATTTTCTTTAGCCCATTCGACCATACCTTTAGACGCATCAACATGCACAACTTCAGTCGCTCCAGCCTTTGATGCCGCCATTGATGCACAACCAGTATATGCAAATAGATTCAATACTCGAAAATCATCACGTCCACTAGTTCTAATTTTATCCATCACATAATCCCAATTAACTGCCTGCTCTGGAAAAATACCTGTATGCTTAAAATTAGTTGGACTTACCTTAAAAGTCAAATCCTTATAATGTATTTTCCAACTATCAGGAAGTTTTTTCTTAAATTCCCAACTTCCACCACCTTTATTACTCCTGTGATACCATCCATCCCAAGAATTCCATACCTTATCACCAGATTGTTCCCATATAATTTGCGGATCAGGACGTCTTAAAACAACATTCCCCCAACGCTCTAACTTCTCACCATCACCACTTGCAAGACACTTATACTCTTGCCACTCACGACTAACCTGCATATAATACCTCCGTTTCTAAAACCTAACACAATTATAATATCTAACATAAAAAAAAGCAATCAATTCTTTATATCCAAAAAATACTTAACACTATTTCTTCTAAAATATTTATACTTTACCAATTCCCTATCCACTTAATTGTGGAAACTATAAAAATAATGTAGTAAGCAAGAAAATAAGTAAGATGTATATAATTCCTATAATTTAATACGCTTATTAAAATAAATGGCCTCTACCTTTAGGTTTAATCATCATACTATCCCGATATTATTTATTAGCTTACTCAACGGCTTCCATCGAAGCCCATTCACGACCATTCTCACTTTATAACATAATCAATTTTAGTATCTATAGGTTAAGAAATTTTTATTATTATTAAACCTATTTTTTCGAGATTTATATAATTATTTGCCATATATTTCTTCCTCTTTAATTATATTATAGAATATAATTTCATCAATAAATTAATAGAATATATCACTGCAACCCATTTCTATCTATAAAATCAATAAAAATTCCTATAAGTACCCTATTACAGGTAAAAAAGCAATAATTTATCTACCGTTAAATAACATTGAAATAAGGTAATTAAATTCCAAACTACCATAAAAAAATACCATTCTACAAAGTAGATATAGTACTTTAATTAATCTTTCTTAACATATTCTTCACGCATAACAGATATCATTCTAATTAAGAAATCTAAATCTCCATCTAACAAATGTTCACAACCATCTATTATCTTCTTTATTTTTTCTTCAGAATTACTACCATTAGTTTGAATATCCATTAATGTAGTAATATCAACTTTAAAGTATTTAGCAACATCCTTAAGTACTTTCAAAGAAGGTTCTGATTTACCAGTTTCTATTCTTGATAAATAATTTCTATTAATATTTAAAATATTTGCTAACTTCTCTTGTGATATATTATGATTATCTCTTAACATTCTAATTTTACTACCAATATCCATACAACACACCCGTTCCTTAACTATAAATTAATTATAATCAATTATGTTCTAACAAAAATAACCTGAATAAATTATTAACAACTTTGATTATATTATTACCAATATCAGAATAAATATTCATAAATTGATAACTATTAGAAAAATAAAATAACCCATATATAAAATAAGAAAGAAAAAGTATTATCTAAATCCTCATAACATAGAAAAATAAATTTAAGCATTCTAATCAAAAAAACAAAAATAATTATCAAAATAATTGACATAATCCCTTATAAGTGCTATATTTATACCAAGCACGAAGGTGTTTTTATTTTAGTTAAATATTTGTATTAAGGAGGAGTGACATGAAAAAAATATTAAACGCATGTTCAAAGTACTTTAAAGGAGTAAAAAAAGAAATCGGCCGTATTAGATGGACAACTGGCAAAGAATTGGTAAAATTCTCTGTTACTGCTGTAACATTTATGTTATGCTTAGGTGTATATTTTTACGCTATTGATATCTTAGTATCTCTAATAAGGAGTGTGGCATAATGAAAAAAGAATGGTATGTTGTAACTACCGTTACAGGTTATGAATATAAAGTAAAAGAAAAATTAGATATGATGATTAATTCTATGGAATTACAAAACAATATTTATCGTGTAGTAATTCCAGAAGAAAAAATAGTTGAGATAAAGAATGGTGTTAAAAAAGAAAAAATTAAGAAAAAATTTCCTGGATATGTATTAGTTGAAATGGTAATGTCTGATGAAGCATGGTACATTGTTAGAAATACTCAAGGTGTAACTGGATTTATTGGTTCTTCAGGTAAAGGAGCTAAACCTATTGCTTTATTACCACACGAAGTTGATGATATACTAGGTAGTATGGGCTTAAGCCGTATCGATGTAACTAAAGAATTAGCCCCAGGTAATAAGGTTAAGATTTTAGATGGTCCATTTAAAGATATGGAAGGAACTATTGAAAGTACTGATATGAAGACGCAAAAATTAAATGTCAATGTCGATTTATTTGGTCAAGTAACCAAAGTAGAAGTCGATTTAGCTGATATTGCAAGTATTTAATGATAAATATTTAGAAATAAAAACCAAAAAATAGTTGAAATGCAAAATATTTTGTGTTATCATTATAACCGCAACCAGATATTAGGTTTAATAAGTGGAAGGAGAGGAAACTTAAAGATGTAGAAGCGGACGCTTTAATCTTACTTTTCTAACCCGTTTGAACCACTCGCGAAAAAAATAATATTAAATATTAATAGGAGGTGTTTTTCGTGGCAAAAGAAATTACGAAGAAAATTAAATTACAAATCCCTGCTGGAAAAGCTACACCTGCTCCACCAGTTGGAACAGTATTAGGACCTGCAGGAATTAATTTACAAGAATTTTGTACTAAATTCAATGATGCAACAAGAGATAAAATGGGAGATATTTTACCAGTTGAAATTACTATTTATGAAGATAGAACTTTCGATTTGGCATTAAAAACTCCACCAGCTCCATTCTTATTAAAGAAGTATGCTAAGGTACAAAAAGGTACAGCTAAAGGTGAAACAGTTGCAACAATTACAAGGGATCAACTTAAAGAAATTGCTGAAACTAAAATGCCAGATTTAAATGCTTATGATGTAGAGGCCGCAATGAAAACTATTGAAGGAACTGCTCGTAACATGGGAATCGAAATTAAAGATTAATTAAATTAATAATGAATAATTCCTAATAGGTTATAAACCTTGTGGAAGGATTTAAGTCCGCTATAGACCACAAAGGAGGTAAAATAAATGAAAAAAAGTAAGAGACATATTGCTAATTTAGAACAAATCGATAAAAATAAAGTTTATGGAATTGAAGAAGCTGTAGCTTTAGCTAAAAAAACATCTAATTCTAAATTTGATGCAACTTTAGAAGTTGCTATGAACTTAAATCTAGATGTTAAGAAAGCAGATCAACAATTAAGAGGAGCTGTTGTATTACCACACGGAACTGGTAAGTCTAAAAGAATTTTAGTTCTTGCTAAAGGTGAACAAGCAACTCTTGCTAAAAATGCTGGTGCTGATTTCGTTGGGGATATTGACATGATTACTAAAATTGAAAAAGAAAGTTGGTTCGATTATGATGTAATCATCGCTACACCTGAAATGATGCCTATGTTAGGTAAAATTGGTAAGTTATTAGGACCAAAAGGCCTAATGCCAAACCCTAAGACTGGAACAGTTACAACTGATGTTGTTAAAGCTATCGAAGAAACTAAGAAAGGTAAAGTAAATTACCGTACAGATAGTTTCGGAAATATTCACGGTATTTTTGGAAAAGCAAGCTTCGAAGATGAAAAATTAGTTGAAAACTTAAAAGCTTTCATCGAAGTAATTCTAAAAGCAAAACCAACAACTGCTAAAGGAAACTATGTTAAGAATGTATCAATTTCTTCAACAATGGGTCCTGGAATTAAAATTGATTTAACTAGTATTGACAAATAAAAATATGTAGTATATAATAAAACCCGAATGCGGAATTTATGCCAAAGACAGTAAGGACATTATATGTTTAAAAATCTTACCGAGGAATAAAAAAGCAAATAACTTTTTATCCCTCGATAAGTGTCGAGGGTTTTATTATGGCATGAACGAAAGAAAGGAGTTGTTACGGTGGCAAACGCAAAGATATTAGAACAAAAGCAAATAGTTATTGATGAAATTAAAGAAAAGTTTGCAAATGCAAAATCAGTAGTACTATTTGACCCACGTGGATTAAAAGTTTCTGAAGTAACTGAATTAAGAAGAAACTTAAGAGAATCTGGTTCTGACTATAAAGTATATAAAAATACTTTAGCTAAAAGAGCTTTAATCGATTCTGGATTAGAATTAGATAGCTATTTAGAAGGACCAACAGCAATCTCATTCTCAAGCGATGAACTTGCTCCAGTAAAAATTATTAGTGAATTCGCTAAGAATCATGAAGCTTTAGAATTAAAAGCTGGAGTAGTAGAAGGAAAAGTTGCTACATTAGAAGAATTAAATTCATATGCAGCTATCCCATCAAGAGAAGGATTACTTACAATGTTAGCAGGTGGAATGATTGGAACAATCAAAGATTTATCAATCTGCTTAGATTTGTATACTAAAGAAAACGAAGAAAAATAATTAAAGAAAATAAAGGAGGAAAATAAAATGGCAAAATTAACAAGAGACGAATTTATCAGTGCTTTAAAAGAAATGACTATTCTTGAAGTTAAAGAATTAGTAGATGCAATGAAGGAGGAATTTGGTGTAGATCCAAGCGCAGTAGCAGTAGCAGCAGCTCCAGCTGCAGCAGTTGAAGAAGGACCTTCTAAAGTTAATGTTGTTTTAACATCTGCTGGTGCTAACAAATTACCAGTTATCAAAATCATTAAGGAAGTAACTGACTTAGGATTAAAAGAAGCTAAAGAAATCGCTGATAATGGTGGAAACATCAAAGAAGGAATCGCTAAAGAAGAAGCTGAAGCATTAAAGGCTCAATTAGAAGAAGCTGGAGCTTCAGTAGAACTTAAATAATTATGTTTAAATGAAAGATATTGGTTTCAAGCCAGTATCTTTTTTTGCAAAATTTTTCTAAAAATTTGCTTAAAAACGCAGTTTAGCCCCCAAAATATAACACTTTTTGATGTAAAATTTGAAAAAACCTCCTTATAAAGTATACATTTTGTTAAAATTATGGTAGGATATTAATCAAGGAGGAATAATTATGGATATAGCTATTGGCGATTTACTAACTATAGAAGGGAAAAAATATATTACTTTAGAAAAAACTACTTATGAAAATAACGAATATCTTTTTGTAAACGAAGTAACAAACGATGAAGAAGACGTAACTGAAGACTTTTATATTTTAAAAGTAGTTGACGACAAAGTAAGAATAATTGTTGAAGAAGAATTAAAAAATGTATTAATTCCTAAATTTCAACAATTATTAGAAAAAGACATAAAAGAATTATTAGAAGAAGAATAATTTAAAACTTAAAAAGAGAGGTGTTTTAGTATGAATAATATGGAAGATATTAAAAGTAGAATTGATGAGAAATTTGAAACTACAAATGGATTAGAATCTGATGAATTAATCCAATTATTTAAAGATGCAAAAGAATTGGAAAATGAAGATCATAAAGCAAAATTATTTGATTATTTTATTAAAAAGTTAAAAGATGCATTTAAGGAATGGGAAGTATCTAAAGAAGGGATAGAAAAAAACATAACCGAAATTAGAGAAGATTTAAAAGCAGCAGGATTAAGTGAGACTGAAATTGATGATTTATTCAATAGAAATGAATTTACTATTGAAAATATTTTAGATTCAGAAAAAGAACAAGAAGAGAATGAAGAAGAAATTGTTGAACAAGAAGAGAATGAAGAAGAAATTGTTGAACAAGAAGAGAAAGAAATCGAAAAAATAAATAAGCGTATTAATGAATTAGAAAATGGTAAAGAACAAAAAAATTTGGAAGAATTACAAGAAAGTTTACAGAAATTGGAAGAGGAAGAAGCAAGATTAAATAATACTCAATATGAAGGATACAAAGAACATTTGGATAAAAAGGCGAGATTAGAAGAAATCAAAAAAGAAAAGAAGCAACTTCAAGAGCAAATAAAAAATGCTGAATTGAAAGATAAATTGCACAATTTAGAAGAAGAAGCTAAATTAAATAGCACTCAATATGAAAATCATAAAGAACATTTGGCTAAAAAAGAGAGATTAGAAGCAATTCAAAAAGAAAAACGAGAAATTATTGGTAAATTAAAAAATAAAGATTTAACTACTAAACAATTACAAGAAAGATTAACAAAACTTGAAAATAAGAAAAATGAATTACATCAAAAATTAAAAGATGCACCTCGTCATCATACAAGTTATTCTGAAATGAGTAAGATTCTTGTAGAAATTGAACAAGTAAATAATGAAATAAATGCCCGATTACAAAATTCAAAAGAATTAGAGAAATTAAAAGGGATAAGTGCAGCTTACAAAAAAATTCAAGATGATGTTCAAAAAGAACTAAAAAATGAAAAATATAATGATTATGCGGAAGAAGAATTAAAAACTGAAGTTGACAGATTATTGAATGAACATGAATTAATATCTGAATTAGATAAATACGAAAATGCTGATAAATTAAAAGCTGAATTAAAAGAAGATATTTTTAATAACTTAAAATCTAAAAAAATCGATAAAAAGGAAACAAATAAAAAACTTTTATTAAAAGGTTTAGCGGCAGTAGCTGGTTTTGGAACTGGGTTAGCTTTATCTTCTGTACCTGGAGTTGGAACAATAAGAATGGGAATATCTGGAGTTAAGTTAGTATCATCAGCAATTAATGCATGGAGTAAAAAACATCCAGATGGCAAAATTGCTAAAATTAAAAATTCGGCTAACGAAAAACTTAATAATAAATTTCCAAAATTAATAGAAAAAGTAAATAAAATGCGTGCAAAATTAAAATCTGAACCTTTGAATTGGTTTGTTAATGGTGTAGCAGCAGGATATATTACTGGAAATATTATCGAATTAGTAACTGGTGAAACAGTTTTAGAACATCTAACTGGAGATTCAAAAAATGTAGAAGTAACTAATCTTGCAAAAGAAACTGGTGCAACAGATAATGCTGCTACATCAACAGATAATGCAACTTCTATGGCTTCAGAAACTGATGCAGTAATTCCCGAAATAAACCCAGCAGAAATTACATTGAATCAAGGTGAAGTTGTTGACTTAAGTAGTATTACAGAAGGTTTTACAAGTAGTACTTCAAATGTTCCAGTAGATGTAATGGAACAAGTTGGTAAAGAAGTTATGTTTGATAGAGCTGTAACTTTACCAGATGGAAAAGTTATGTGGCACTTTAAACAACTAAATGGTGCAGGATATGCTTGGCTTGAAGCAGAAAAAGTACAAGAAGTTTTAGCTAAAGCTGCTGAAGTAGCACAAACAGCTTCAAAATCATTATAATAAAAGGAGAATAATTATGGTTAAAGACAAAATTATTGAATTGGAAAATGGTACAAACTATTATATATTAGAAGAAATTACTTATAATGACAGTAAATATATATTAGCAGTAGAATGTAATTTAGATACTGAAGAAGTAAATGAAGACGAATATATCGTTCAAGAAATAAAATTAAACAATGCTGATTTAGTAACAGCCAATATCGAAGATGATGCAATATCACAAACAGTAACAAAATTACTAATAGAAAAAGTTAGAAATCAAAAGTAATTTTTATTAAAGAATACTTATATAGAATATAACTTTACAGTAAAATATATATTATATTTAAGATAACATTAAAAAGTATTATAACTACTTTAACAAAGTTTTTATAATACTTTTTAACTTATATTAAACTCTTTCACTAATTATCTAGAATAAAAAATATACAAGGACAAGAACTAATTAAGTATTCTACTTTTAAAATAACCAATCAATTATTGAAAAATTTATTAAATTTATTATCTTTTTCCATTGACTTTTAAACCAAGTGATGCTAACATTATATATTGGAAACGCATCTCTTTTTGGCGTAAAAGAGTGAAAAAACTAGGCATAGGGGTGAAAATTAATGGCTTATAAATTAAAGCAAAGTGGTGATTATAGACAAAGAAGAAACTTTTCTATGATCAAAAATTCATTAGAACTTGATAATTTATTACAAATTCAAAAAGAATCATACCAATGGTTCGCAAAAGAGGGAATTAAAGAAGTTTTTGAAGACTTATTCCCAATTGAAAGTTTTTCAGGTAGTTTATCACTAGAATTCGGAGAATACGAATTTGATACACCTAGATATTCTTTAAAAGAGTGTAAAGATAGACAAATTACCTATGCATCTCCTTTAAAAGTACAAACTAAATTATTCAACAACGAAACAGGAGAAGTAAAAGAACAAGAAATCTTTTTAGGAGACATGCCTTTAATGACTGAAAGTGGAACTTTCATTATTAATGGTGCGGAAAGAGTTATTGTATCTCAATTAGTAAGATCACCAAGCGTATACTATTCAAAAGAATTAGACAAAAATGGAAAACCTGTATTTGCTGCTAAAGTAATTCCAACTCATGGTACATGGTTAGAGTATGAAACAGATGCTAAAGATGTAATCTATGTAAGAATTGACAGAACTAGAAAAGTTCCTATTACTACATTATTAAGAGCATTTGGCCTTTCAAGTGACGAAGAAATCTTATCAGTATTTGATAATAATGAATTCTTAAAGAATACAATTGAAAAGGATTCAACTAAAAATACTGATGAAGCCTTAATTGAAATTTATGAAAAATTAAGACCTGGAGAGCCAACTACACTAGATTCATCAAAGAACCAATTAATTACTAGATTCTTTGATAACTTCCGTTATGATTTAGCTAAAGTTGGACGTTATAAATTCAATAAGAGATTAAATATTACCGATAGACTTCTAAATAATGTTTTAGCTCAAGATATCGTTGTAGATGGCGAGACTATCTTCACTGATGGTACTAAAATAACCAAAGAAGTATATGAAAAATTACAAGAATTATTAGATAATGGTTATGGAAGAACTGAAGTAAAAGTAAATGAAGAATTAGATACTCATAATATTGTTCAAGTATTATATGTATATTCTCCAAAGGATAATACTAAAAAAGTTAAATTAATTGGTAACGATCAAACATTAGATGTAAGAACATTAACTATCTCTGATGTTTATGCTTCAATTTCATATTACTTGAATCTACTAGATGGAATTGGACATGATGATGAAATCGACCATTTAGGAAACAGACGTGTAAGACAAGTCGGAGAATTATTACAAAATCAATTAAAGATTGGTTTAGCCAGAATGGAAAGAGTAGTAAGAGAAAGAATGACTACTCAAGATATCGAAACTGTTACACCAAAAACATTAATTAATATCAGACCAGTAACTGCCGTTATCAAAGAATTCTTTGGCTCAAGCCAATTATCACAATTCATGGACCAAGTAAACCCAATTGCTGAGCTTACTCATAAGAGAAGATTATCAGCATTAGGACCTGGTGGATTATCTAGAGATAGAGCTGGTATGGAAGTTCGTGACGTTAATGCATCACACTATGGTAGAATTTGTCCAATCGAATCTCCAGAAGGACAAAACATTGGACTTATCACATCATTAGCAAGTTATGCAAAAATAGATGAATATGGATTTATCCAAACTCCATATCGTAAAGTAGAAAACAAAAAATTAACCGATAAAGTAGAATACTTAACAGCTAACGAAGAACAAGATTTCTATATTTCACAAGCTACAGTAAATGTAGATGAAAATGACGAAATTATTGATGCAACTGTAGCTGGTAGATTTAACGGTGAAAACGTAATTATTCCAGCTGAACAAGTAGATTATATTGACGTTTCTCCTCAACAAGTTGTATCTGTAACAACAAGCTTAATTCCATTCCTAGAGCATGACGACGCAACTCGTGCTTTGATGGGTGCTAACATGCAACGTCAAGCATTACCATTATTAACAACTGAAGCTCCATTTGTTGGAACAGGTGTTGAATATGTAGCTGCTCGTGATAGTGGAGCGGTAGTAGTATCAAAAGCTGATGGTGTAGTTGAATATGCTGATGCTAAGAAGATTGTTGTTAGAAATGCTAAAGGAACTGACAATTACGAATTATCAACATTCGAACGTTCTAACCAAGGTGAAACTGCTAACCACAGACCTATCGTTAGAGCTGGTGATAAAGTAAGACGTGGCCAAATCATTGCTGATGGACCAAGTACAGATAAAGGTGAATTAGCATTAGGTAAAAATATGACAATTGCCTTTATGACATATAATGGTTATAACTTCGAAGATGCTGTAATCATGAATGAAAGATTAGTAAAAGAAGACGTTTACACTTCTTTACATATCGAAGATTACGAAACACAATGTCGTGATACTAAATTAGGACCTGAAGAAATAACTAGAGATATTCCAAACGTAAGTGAAGATGCTCGTAAAAACCTAGATGAAAATGGTATCATTAAAATCGGAACTGAAGTTAAAGAAGGTGACATCCTAGTAGGTAAAGTAACACCTAAAGGAATGGCTGATTTAACTAGTGAAGAAAAGTTATTACATGCAATATTCGGAGAAAAAACAAGAGAAGTTAGAAATTCATCATTAACAGTTCCTCACGGTGGTGAAGGAATCGTTCATGATGTAAAAGTATACACTAAAAAAGATAACGAAGACTTACCTAGCGGTGTAAGTAAAGTAGTTAGAGTATATATCATTCAAAAACGTAAAATTCAAATTGGTGACAAGATGTCTGGACGTCACGGTAACAAAGGTGTTATTTCCTTAATCTTACCACAAGAAGATATGCCTTACTTACCAGACGGTACGCCAATTGATATTATGCTTAACCCACAAGGTGTACCATCTCGTATGAACATCGGACAAGTATTAGAGTTACATATGGGTATGGCTTGTAAAAAGTTAGGCGTTCACGTAGCTTCTCCAGTATTAGATGGTGCTAGTACTGAAGATGTAAAAGCTATGATGAGAGAAGCTGGCATGGATGAAGATGGAAAAACAGTACTATATGATGGTAGAACTGGTGAACCATTTGATCACCGTATTAGTGTTGGTGTCATGTATTTCGTAAAATTACATCACATGGTTGATGATAAACTACATGCTAGATCGACTGGACCTTACTCACTAGTAACCCAACAACCACTAGGAGGAAAAGCTCAATTCGGTGGCCAAAGATTTGGAGAAATGGAAATTTGGGCTCTAGAAGCATATGGAGCATCTCATGTCCTACAAGAAATCTTAACTTACAAATCAGATGACGTTGTAGGTCGTGTAAAAGTATATGAATCAATCGTTAAAGGAACACCATTACCAAATCCAGGTATCCCAGAAGCCTTCCGTGTATTAATTAAAGAATTCCAAGCATTAGGTTTAGATATCTCAGTAATTAATAATAATGATGAAATAGTAGGCTTCAAAGAATTAGAAATGACTAGTGATGAAGATGAAGACGATACTCCATTAATCGAGGAAGTATCAAATGACAAAACACCATCTAATATGGAAAAAGCAATGGATGATTTTGACGAATTAGAAGACGAATTTGAAGATGTTGAAGATGAAGAGTTAATTGGCGACGATGAAGACTCTTCTGATGAAGAATATGAAGATTTAGAAGAAATCGATGAAGATTTCGATGACGAAGAAATAGGAGGTGAGTTCTAATGGTAGAGGCTAATAACTTTAAAGCTTTAAAAATTGGAATTGCTTCTCCTGAAACAATTCGTGATTGGTCATATGGAGAAATCAAAAAACCAGAAACTATCAACTACAGAACTCTAAAACCTGAAAGAGATGGATTATTCTGTGAAAAAATCTTTGGACCTACTAGAGATTACGAATGTAACTGTGGTAAGTACAAAAGATTAAGATATAAAGGAATTGTCTGCGACCGTTGTGGCGTAGAAGTAACTAAGTCTAAAGTTAGACGTGAAAGAATGGGACATATCGAATTAGCAACCCCTGTTAGCCACATTTGGTATGTAAAAGGAATTCCTTCTTATATCGGATTATGCCTAGATATGTCTCCTAGAGATCTAGAAGAAGTAATTTACTTTGTATCTTATGTAGTTCTAGATCCAGGAGCAACAACATTAATAAAAAAACAAACCCTATCTGATAAAGAGTATCGTGTATACTATGAAAAATATGGTAACACATTTAAAGTAGGAATGGGAGCAGCTGCTATTCAACAATTACTTAGTGAAGTAGATGTTAATAAAGAATTAGAAGACTTACAAAAAGAATTAGAAAACGCAACAGGTCAAAGAAGAATTAGACTTGTAAAAAGATTAGAAGTATTAAATGCTTTCGCTACATCTGGAAACAAACCAGAATGGATGATTTTAGAAGCATTACCAGTAATCCCACCAGAACTTCGTCCAATGATACAATTAGATGGTGGACGTTTTGCAACATCTGACTTAAACGATTTATATAGACGTG
This sequence comes from Bacilli bacterium, assembly GCA_017480975.1. Lineage (GTDB taxonomy): Bacteria > Bacillota_I > Bacilli_A > RF39 > UBA660 > RUG11198. Next base: position 4,421 of record JAFURK010000014.1, on the reverse strand, counting down.
TTATTAACCGTAACAATCGTTTAAAGAAACTAATCGAGCTTAATGCTCCATCTATCATTATTCAAAACGAAAAACGTATGTTACAAGAAGCTGTTGACGCTTTATTCGATAACGGTCGTCGTGGTAGAAGTGTAACTGGCGCTGGAAACAGAGCATTAAAATCATTATCTAGTATGTTAAAAGGAAAACAAGGACGTTTCCGTCAAAACTTACTAGGAAAACGTGTTGACTATTCAGGACGTTCAGTTATCGTTGTAGGACCAGACCTAAAAATGTATCAATGTGGAATCCCTAAAGAAATGGCTTTAGAGCTATTCAAACCACATGTTATCAATGGTCTTGTTAATAAAGAATTAGCAAATAATATCAAAGCAGCTAAGAAAATGATTGAAAACAAAGATGAAAAAGTATGGGATGTTGTAGAAGAAGTTATTAAAGAACACCCAGTTATGTTAAACCGTGCACCAACATTGCATAGATTAGGTATTCAAGCATTTGAACCTAAACTAATCTCAGGTAAAGCAATTCGTTTGCACCCATTAGTAACAACTGGATTTAACGCTGACTTCGACGGAGACCAAATGGCCGTACACGTACCATTATCTGAAGAAGCTAAAGCTGAAGCTAGAATCTTAATGTTAGGTGCTAATAACATCCTAAGTCCGAAAGATGGTTCACCAATCGTAACACCATCTCAAGATATGATTCTAGGTAACTATTATATTACGATGGAAAAAGATGGCTTAGAAGGTGAAGGAAGAATCTTCAAAAATACAAACGAAGCCCTAATGGCTTACCAAAGAAGAGAAATTACCCTTCACACAAGAATAGCTATTCCAGTAAAATCATTTAGACATAAAGTATTCTTAGATACTTATAAAGATAAATATTTAGTAACAACTCCAGGTAAAATCATTTTCAATGAAATTTTACCAGATTCATTCCCATATCTAAATGAACCAACATCAGAAAATATTGAAGGTGTAACGCCTGCTAAGTATTTTATTGACTATGGTAAAGATATTAAAGAAGAAATCAAGAATATGCCTTTAGCAACAGCATTTAACAAAGGTGCTTTAGAAAAGATTATTGCCCAAATGTTTAAACGCTATAGAACTACTGAAACTTCAATTTACCTAGATAAACTAAAAGATCAAGGTTTCAAATTCTCAACTTACTCTGGAATTACTATTGCTTACTCAGACATTGTAACTAGTAAAAACAAAGAAGCAATCGTTGAAGCAAGTAATAAAGAAGTTAAGAAAATTAACAAACAATTCCAAAGAGGTTTAATTACTGATAAAGAAAGACTTGACCTAGTAATTGAAGTATGGAATAAAGCTAAGAAAGATATCGAAAAAGAATTAAGCCAATACGCTAAGGCTAGAGAATACGAAGATAACCCAATCTTCATAATGATGAACTCTAAAGCCCGTGGATCTATTTCTAACTTCGTTCAATTAGCAGGTATGCGTGGTATCATGGCTAAACCAAATGGTGACCCAGTAGAAATTCCAATTCTATCATCATTTAATGATGGATTATCAGTATCAGAATTCTTCTTATCTACACACGGAGCTCGTAAAGGTAGTGCCGATACAGCCCTAAAAACAGCTGACTCTGGTTACATGACTAGACGTTTAGTTGACGTAGCTCAAGATATGATTGTAAGAGAAAATGATTGTAAAACAACTCAAGGCTCTCTAGTATCAGCATTTACTGATGATAAAGATGGTATTATTGAACCATTATACGATAGAATTTTAGGAAGATTTACAAGTAAGAAAGTAATTCATCCTGAAACTAAAGAAATTATCTGTGAAAAAGATACTTATATTACTGAAAACATTGCTGACAAGATTATTAAAGCCGGAATTACAGCCGTTGAAATTAGAACCGTTCTAACATGTCGTACTGCTCATGGTGTTTGTCAAAAATGTTACGGTAGAAACTTAGCAACAGGTAACTTAGTTGAAATTGGTGAAGCTGTAGGTATCATGGGTGCTCAATCAATCGGTGAACCAGGTACTCAGTTGACCATGAGAACATTCCACACTGGTGGTGTTGCTGGAACCGATATTACTCAAGGTCTTCCTCGTGTTGAAGAATTATTCGAAGCACGTATTCCAAAAGGAAAAGCAACTATCTCTGAAATCGACGGAACCGTTCAAAAGATTGAAGATGCTAGTGGAAGATTTAAGATTTATGTTAAAAATGATAAAGAAGTTAGAGAACACTTAACTATGTATGGTGCTAAACTTAAAGTAGAAAAAGGCTCTAACGTAAATGCAGGAGACCAATTAACTGAAGGTAGTGTTTCTCCAAAAGAATTATTAGCGGTAACTGATCCAAATACAGTACAACAATATATCTTAAAAGAAGTACAAAAAGTATATAGATCTCAAGGTGTTGATATTAATGACAAGCACGTTGAATTAATCGCTAAGAGAATGATTTCTCTAATCCGTGTAATGGATGCTGGAGATACTGATTTCGTACCTAGTACTGTAGTATCTATCAATGACTTTACAAACGGAAATAGAGATGTAATCATCCAAGGTAAGAAACCTGCTATCGGTCAACCAATTTTACTTGGTATTACTAAGGCAGCATTACAAACAGATTCATTCCTATCATCAGCATCATTCCAAGAAACAACTAGAATATTAACAGAAGCTGCTGTCAAAGGAAGTACTGATAAGCTACATGGATTAAAAGAAAATGTTATCATCGGTAAATTAATCCCAGCTGGAACTGGTGCCAAAGAATACATGGACATTGGTTATACCTTAGAAAAAGAATTCTATGATGAAGAACCATCAGAAGTTCTAGAAGAAGAATTTATGGAGTAACAAATTTTGTTACTCTTTTCTTATGCATTAAAAATGCTTATAATGATTTTTCTATTCTACTATTCTTCTAAACCAATAACTAAAAAATATTGACACCGAGTAAATTATGTGTTAATATAATTCAACGATTGATGTATTTAAGGGGGAATAAAAATGAGTCATTTACTAGAAACAAAAAACTTTCAATCATTAATAGGTGGTACTAAAGTATCAGTTGAAGAAAAAGAAAAAAATTTAAAAAAAATAAAAGAAGCAATAATAAAAAACAATCAAGGCGATGAACCAACGAAAATAAGTAATCAAACTTTCGCTGCAAGTTATCCAGAAAGTTTAGACTTAGTCAAAGATTATTATGATTCTTTATATAATGCAAAAGTTGTCAATATCATAGTATGGGATGGAAGAAATTATGTAAATAAAAATAAAAAAATAGCAGAATATAGAAGTAGAATAAGAAGAAATATGGTAGAAACACTAATAATTTTTGCGCCACAATTAATAAATAAAGAAATAACAGAAATTGAAACTATGTTTGGAATTTCAGCAATTGAAGTCGCTTCCATTCTAAATAACTATAAAAAAATTATTAGTAATGTATCAAAAATAGAAGATTTAAATAAAAAACAAGAAAAATATCGTATGGCCCAGATAATATACGAAGAAATAGTAATCAATGGATTAAAAAAACAAGAGTTCTGTCAAAAATATAACATCAGTTCTCAATCTGTAGATACACACATTGAAATTTTAAAAGAAATAAATATAAAACTTTATGATGAAGTAAAGAAAGTATTAGGACAAAATATTAATAAAAGATATCATTCATTGAGAGAATTAACATTAAAAATAGGAACTTATTGCAAAGATAAAATTACTGTTAATACAGCAAATGGACAAATTCAAATGCCATTTACTTTATTAGATTATTATTCTATAACTAATTATTCACCAAAAATTATTAGTGAATTTATTAATACACCTAGCAACTTCAATTCAAATGATAAAGATGAAATACTAAAAAAGAATATGGCTAGAAAAATGTTGCAAACATGTATAGGAGCTAATCCTTATGTATCGAAAGAAATTATCTTAAAAAATAATATGGTAGCTGGTAGAGTTGGAAATATTATCGAAATGAATGAAGAAATATGTGATGAAATATTTGCCCTATTTGAAAAAGAGGGAATTCCTAAATGTAAAAAAGCTGTTGAAAAAGCTTTTCAAAGATATGCGCTTGGTCAACAATTTTACCTTTAAAAATGATAGAACCAACAAAAATATTAGCTGCTGAAGAAGAGTTTGAAAAGCCATTAACAAAAATAAAAGTTATTTCAAAATAATAAGCGTAACAAATTTTATTACACTCCAGATTGTTGACAAATAGATATATTTAATTATCAATAAATCTATTTGTCTTTTTTTAATTTGAGGTCAGTTGCAAAAGTAAATTCCAGTTTGAATAGGTAAATTCTACTTTTGTACAGAAAAATTGCTATATTAAAAAAAATATAGTGATTTTTTTTGAATTTTAATGTAAAATACTACCTATAAGTTCATTTTTACTAATTT
>JAFURK010000013.1 GCA_017480975.1 Bacilli bacterium | reverse complement strand
GCAAAGAATGGTGTTGTAAGTGGTTTAGTTTTTGAAAGTGGCTTAAATATCATTTTTTTACCATCAATCATATAAATAGGAAAATGTTTTGTACTTTTTACTTGGCTATGGGCTTCAGTTTTTAGATTGCCAATTTTTTCTTTATTCTCTAAATCAATTACTTTAAATAATTCTTTCGTCATATTCATTAGTAGTACAAGGTCCTATTTTTGACACTTAGGACAATAATAAGTACCTCTTCCTCCTACTTTAGTTTTAATTATGGTAGTGCCACATTGTTTACAATGATTTCCTTCTTGATTATGAACGTATAATTCTTGTTGAAATAAGCCATGAACGCCATCGACTGAAGTATAACTTCTGATGGTAGTTCCACCTTTTTTGATAGCTTTTTCTAATACTTCTTTAGTATGTTTAATAATGTTATCTAAATCCTTATCAGTTAAGTCTTTACTTGGAGTTAATGGATTGATATTAGATAAAAAGAGAATTTCATCAGCATAAATGTTACCTATACCTACTATAATACTTTGATCTAAAAGGGTTGTTTTAATAGGGATTCTTTTTTTAGAATACTTCAGTTTTAGATATTCTTTGGTTAGGTCTTTATCCCAAGGTTCTAGTCCCATTCCTATAAGGGGGCCTTTTTTATTTATTTCTTCTTTAATAATAAGATGCATTTTACCAAATTTACGGGTATCCATATATCTTAATTGTATTTCTTTATCTAAAGTAAAGATAACATGTTCATGTTTATTTCTTTCTTCGTGGAAAGTTCTAAAGAAGTATTTTCCTTCCATTCGTAAATGGGATAGTAGATAGTAATCATCTAATTCAAAGATTAACCATTTACCATAGCGAGACATATCATTTATGGTTTGATTAATAATTTGTTTTTTGAATTCATTTACAGTTGGATATTCGATAATGTTATCATGATAAATGTCAACGGCAGTTATCTTTTTACCAATTAGTTTTAATTTTAATGTTTCTTTTACGGTTTCTACTTCTGGTAATTCTGGCATTTTAATCTTCCTTTCTAAATTTAATGTCTTCTCCCTTTAGCGCGAGCATAATTCTGAGGAAATAGGACTACTTCAGTTTGTTTATTGGGTTTATCCGTTGTGGATTGGGCTTCTTCAGGTAAGTGAGGGGTGATAGGAATTACTTTGCGATCATATTCTCTTTTTTTAATTAGATGATTCACAATTTCATCTAAATCAAATTCTCCTTTATAATATTTAGGAGAAAATTTTTCAAAGTTAATTCCGCTATTATATAGTGTTGTGGCTAGTTCTTTGGCAGAGGCAGAATTTTGGATGTTGTATCTTTTGGTTATCATGTGAGCCATTTTTTCAATTTCTTTATTTATTTGGTTAGTTGATTCGATATTTTTCATTTTTATCTTACTTCTTTCAATTTTTATATTTATTTGGTTTCATATAGATTTTTTCCGACATTTATGTCTACTTCTAGAGGAACACTTAAAGTTATTGTTTGTTCCATGGTATTTTTAACCACTTCTTTAACGATATCAACTTCATCTTCACAGACATTGAAGATTAATTCATCGTGTATCTGTAGAAGCATTTTACTTTTTAAGTTTAATTCAGCAAACTTTCGGTCTATTTCAATCATAGCTTTCTTTAAAATATCAGCACTACTACCTTGAATAGGGGTATTTAAAGCCATTCTTTCTCCCATACTTCTTATCATATAATTAGAATTATGTAGTTCATCAATTACTCTTTTTCGATTCATGATAGTTTTCACATAACCGTTTTTATGAGCTTGTTCCTTAGTTATATCCATATAATTTTTGATACCAGGATAAGTTGCAAAATACTTATTAATAAATTCTTTAGCATCTTTAGCAGAAATATTTAAATCTGTTGCTAATCCATAACTACTAATACCATAAATAATACCAAAGTTAACGGCTTTAGCGTTCCTTCTCATTGTCTTTGTTACGTCTTCAATAGGAACGCCATAGATATCACTGGCAGTTTTACTATGGATATCTTTTCGTTCTTGAAAGGCATTAATTAATTCATTAACACCAGCTAAATGGGCAAAAATTCTTAATTCAATTTGAGAATAGTCACTACTTAAAATAAGGCTATTTGGCTCTGAAACAAGACTTTTTCTTATTAAGCGACCATATTCATTTCTAATTGGAATATTTTGAAGATTAGGTTCAATCGAAGAAAGTCTTCCTGTTCTAGTTAAGGTTTGATTATAAATTGTATGAATTTTTCCATCTTCTAAAATATTATTTTTTAGTCCTTCAATATAAGTACTATAAAGTTTAGTAAGCATTCTATATTCTAAGATATAATTAATAATTGGATATTCTCTTAATTTAGAAAGCGTAGCTTCATCAGTAGCATAACCTTTTTTATTTTTCTTACCATGTGGCAGTTGCATTTTTTCGAATAGTACTTCACCTAATTGAAGGGGGCTACTAATATTGAAAGTTTGACCACTATATTCATAGATAGTGTTACTTACCTCTTCGATTCTTGTTTTTATTTCTTGTCCCATTTCGTCTAGGATTGAGCTATCACATCTTATTCCTTCATATTCCATTTTTGCTAAAACAGTACTAAGTGGTAGTTCGATATTGTAAAATAAATTTGTTACTTCATCAAGTTCCATCTTCTTGATTAAATCAGGCGTAGCATCGTAGATGAATTTAGCTCTTTTGATACTTCTAGCCGCTAATTCTTCTAGAGTTAATCTTTCTTTTTTATTGGTAAATTCTAATAAATAACCTAAGTCATTCGCTACATGAGCTATATCGTCTTTAACATTATAATTTAAAAGATAACAAGCTATCATAACATCCATATTGACAGTTGGTATGGTTAAATTATGCTTTTTTAGGCTTACATATGTTTTTTTCCAATCATAAGTCATTATTGGTCCTTTGAGATAACTTAGATTGCCAATATGATTATAAGGGATATATATTTGGCTATTATCATTATATATGGCTATTCCTAGTATATTGCCTTTATGATAATTTTCATTGTCAATATCTAGATATATAGCTGATTTATCATTTATACTTAACTTAGAAGGATCTGTTATTATAGTTACTTTTAATTCATCTTCTTTAGTATTTATCTCAGCTTTCTTAATAAATGAATGAAAGCCTAATTCAGTGTATAAATCAATTAATTCTTTAGTAATTTTATATTCAAATACAATATCTTCTAATTTTAAATCTATTGGTACATCTTTATAGATAGTTGCTATTTCACGGCTTTGGAAAGCGCTATCTTTACCATCTACTAATTTGTTATAAGTAGCTCCTTTTAATTCGTCAATGTGGTCATATAAATTTTCTAAATTGTTATATTTACTTAAAAGTTTGATAGCAGTTTTTTCTCCGATACCTTTAACACCAGGAATATTATCAGAAGCATCCCCCATTAGACCTTTTAAATCAGTCATTCGGGCTGGTTCGATTCCATAAGTTTCTTTAAAAGTTGCAGGTGTCATCATTAAATAATCTTTACTTTTTAATAATTTTACTGTTACATCATTACTGATTAGTTGAAGTAAATCTTTGTCACTGCTAACAATTAAACCTTCATAATCGGCATTGTTATCAATCATTTTAGCCATTGTTCCTATAATGTCATCGGCTTCATAGCCTGGTACTTCTAAATATTTTATTCCCATGGCTGTTAGGATTTCTTTAGCAACAGGAAATTGCATTTTTAGTTCATCTGGAGTTTCATGACGGCCATCTTTATAATTTTCGTATTTTTCATGTCTAAAAGTTTTTCCTATGTCAAATGCTACTAACATATATGTTGGATTTTCATCGTGAATAATTTTATTTATCATATTTACAAATCCAAATAATCCATTAGTAGGAAAACCTTTACTATTTCTCATAATGCTACCTGAATAGGCAGTTGCATAATAGCTTCTAAACATTAAATTATTTCCATCCACTAATATTACTTTTTTCAACATCATCACCACTACCATAATAACATATTATTTAATAAATTAATAAAAAGTATCATGTTAGTTAAATTTGTATTTTATTAAAATGCTTAATTATCCTAAGAATAAATAATAATTATATTTTTAGAGTAAAGAAAAAGAAGCCTATTCAGCTTCTGCACTATTATTATTACCTTGACCACCAACATTGTTCCAACAATCTTTCCAATCATTTGAACCAACTAATCCCATTGCAAATGAAACAATAGTTACTACCAAGAATACTGCTACGGCGTAAATTACTCTTTTTATTAAAGCACCTTGGAACTTTTTCATTTCATCTTCTTTACCAGCCATAACAGCCTTACCTAAATCTAACATTCCAAATAAAATTAAAATTATTGGAATTCCCCATTGTAGTAATCTAACAATATTTTTAGCTAAAGTAATAATTGGCTCTAAATCTCCACAAAAATCTACCATATTAATACACCTCTTTCGTCATAAGTAAATGATACATTAATTTGATATATTTGTCAACAAAATATAGATTTTTTCATAAAAATTATATGAAACTATACTATCAAATAATACCAAAATCCCCCAATTTAAATTGAGGGATTTTGGTCAATTATATTATTTTTTATTTCCTTTTTTAGTGTCTTTTTGTTTGTTTTTGTTTTGATTATTTGGTAATGAGTCTTTTTCGTCCTCTTCATCATCTTTAAATATTACGTAAATTAGTCCAATAATTACTAAAATTATTAAAATAATAATAATTGTTTTAGAAGTGCTATTCTCTTCTGCTATTTCTTCTTCATCATCATCCGATGTTTTCTTTGTTTCTTTCTTTTCTTTTTCTACTTTAATAGTATAAGTTTTGGTACTTCCATCTTCAGCAGTTACTGTAATGGTTACAGTATTTTCGCCTACTTTAAAGTTTGTATTTCCTTCAACATAGTAGATTGCATTACTGTTATTTAATACTATATTCATATTTAATGATTTTACATCATTAGCAACTTTAATACTATATTCATAAGTATACATATTAAAATCAATTTCATATCCTTCAATAGTTAAACTTTTAATGTAATTATCACTTGATAAAACTACGTTTCTTACAACAGTTTGAACTGGTACGATGTTAGTCGTAGTAGATGGTGTAGCTTCGGTAGAATTAGATTGCGTTGCAGTAGTATTTGGTGTTGAGTTATCTGTTTTCTCTTCTTCATCGCCACCTTTAGCATTGTCTTCTATTACAGATACAGTTGTTCCAATATTATCACTTTCTAATTTGAATAATTCACCATAAGATTCGGCAAGATTGCTAATAACAATATTACTATTACCTATACCAACAGCTTTAAATACAAAAGTAATTGCAGCTATATCAGCACTATTAAATCCATCAAAAACAAAAGCAAATTTATTATTAATAAGATTTAGAGTACCTACATCTTCTGTATCTTTTTCTAAAGCATATACTCCTACTATCTCTAGTACTTCTTCATTATAAGATAATAACCCTTCAATTCCATATAGAGACTGTACATCAAAACCCTTTACAAATAATTTAACTTCTACTTCTTCGCCAACAAAAATATTATTCATGCTTGGGATTAGAGTGTTACTTAATGTAGCTGGTACTTTAGTTAAAACATTATTTGTATAAATTTGGTGAGTTGCATCTAATATATTTAATTCATTATCTTGGTTAATATCATTTACTTCAGTAACTTCTTTTTCATGAACGATATCACCAATAATTTGGTATTGATCTTTAGAATCAATTATTCCATCATTATTCAAATCTCCAGTTCTGTTAATCGTAATTGAATATGTTGTTGGATTTAAAGAGGTATTTTTTAACTCTGTTTGGTTATTTGTAATTACTAATTGATAACCATTATTAATAGTATCAGTATCCTCTAAAGGTTGTTCTCCTTTTTTTACTTCAACACTTGCTAAATATCTATCTTCAAAGCTTTTAACATCATAATATTGGGTTTTAATATCTGCTACTGTTACAGTTTCATTTCCAAAAACATTGATGTTATAGCCACTTTCAGTATTGTACACTACATTAGTGTAGTCAATATTTTTATATTGATTTAATAATTCATCATTATCACCTTCATAAATAATTGTGATTGTTTTTTCTACTTCTTCAAAAGTGTACTCATAAGTACCATATAATTTGTCGCTAAAATCAAATTTTTCTTCAACAGTTGTTAACTTTGTTTCGCCTTCTTTTTGATATTCTAAAACAACATTTACAGTAGTATTTTCCTCAATTGTATATTCAGTTCTTGCT
>JAFURK010000012.1 GCA_017480975.1 Bacilli bacterium | reverse complement strand
TCCAAAAAAATATTTATTTTTTTGAGTTTTATTTAACCTGCTACTCAAAAATCGACGTTTTGCTCAGTTTTCAAAGAACATTTCTCTTGCTTTTTTCAAGCTCCTATACTATACCAAAGATTTTTATTTAAGTCAAGCAGTTTTTTTAACTTTTTAACTTTTTTTATTTTCTTTTTTATAGTCCTGCGCCTCTTTGTTTCCTTCAAAAGCACGTTTAATACTTTAACAAATTTCTTTGCAAAAGTCAACAGCTTTTTTAAGTTTTTCAACTTTTTTTTGTTGATACTTATTGGCTTTTTCACAAGCGCATACCAAATATACCAAATCTAGCTTTGAGTGTCAATACTTTTTTTAGAATTTACAAAAAAAATCGTACATTATATAAAAAAAAAACACTTTATTTGACATTTCACTCTAATTATTTTATTTATTAAAATTTTTATACACGTGTCAATATATACACGTATCAATAATTATCATCAATATTTTTTAACATATTCCCAACTAACAAATAAAATCAAAATATAACAAAAAATAAGTTCAAATACATACATAATTTAATAAAATTTAAAAATATTTCTTTTTTACTAATTTCATTTTCTCTTATCAATCACTAACCATAAAAAAATAGAAGTCACCAATCAGCAACCTCTCATAACAAAACCACCATAATCCAGCTAACTAAATTTAGAATAATAAAACTTAATATATAATATAAGACCTAATACTATTAGCCCACACACTAATCAACAAAATATTAATACTTATTATCTTCCTTTACTTTATTACTTGTAAGCATTACATATTTATTATAATATCTTTCAATACTATCTTTATCAAAAGGAAAATCTTTCTTTCTAACAATATCAATTAAATTACCTAACTCATATCTTAAAATAAAATCAAGTCTATTAGAATAATGCATTTGTTTCTTATGAAACTTATATTCCATCCTATCTAAAATTTTAAAGCTACCATTAGGAAAAACTCTTAAATCTAAATCATAATCAATGTACTTTATAACTTTATCATCAATTAAAAATGGTGTAGCTATATTACAATAAAAATAAATTCCATAATCCTTTAATTGACCAATAACATTAAACCATCTATCCTTAAAAAAGAACATAATCGCCGGTTCTTTTGTATTCCAAACCTTACCATCACTATCAATAACAACTGTTCTATTATTTCCAAATACCATATAATCTTCTTTTTTATCTAATAAAACTGCCTCATCCCACTGTCGATGTAAATGACCATTATGCTTATAACAATGTATTTCTAATTTATCCCCTATCTTAATCTCCTCCATAACCAACACACCCTCCTTTCCAAAACATACCTACATTATACACCATTTTTACAGTTTTTTTACAATAAAATATTTTTTTTACGAATCCCAAACCAAAAAACAATTAATTATGATATACTTGATAATATACAATACTATATCAATATCATTACTATATCAATATCATTACTACACCAATACCATTACTACACCAATATCATCGACTAACGTTTTATTTATAAATAAAATTTTTATAAATTATTAACCAAAATATTGTTCTTATAAAAAAATTAATATTTAAAGGAACATTTGCATTTATAAAAACATAATCACATAATCATTCAACATAATAATAACCCAAGAAAGGAGAAAAAATATGAATTTAATAAAATACTTTTTTATTGGTATTAAATCAATAATAATTTTTCCCTTTTTACTTATAAAATTTTTACTAACTGGTTTAATAACACTAATAACGATTCTTCCACATTACATTATAACAGGAATAAAATTTTTATTCTCTAAAAAAGAAAATAATAACTCACCTCAAACAAAAAATATTGAAAAAAAATTTATCCCTATTATTATTTTTTCTCTATCAATAATAACATACCTAATAAGCATTTTTGTCATAACACGTTGGTATGTTCAAAATGAAAGAACCAAAAATTTTACTAATGATATTTCTTCAACACCAATTTTAAATCAAGAAACTATAACTAAAGATACTCCAGACCAATATAAAGATTTAACTGCAATTATCCCAGCCGAAAGCACTTCTCAAACAACTGTAGATACTAACTTCATAAATGTAAATTTAAATTACTATATCCAAAAAAACCCCGAGACAGTAGCGTGGATTCAAGTAAACGGAACAAAAGTAAATTATCCTGTAGTCCAACATTCTGACAATAATTTCTATTTAGAACATGACTTCTATCAAAGACAAACAAACAACGGTTGGATCTTCGGCGACTATCGAGACAACTTCGAAAATTTCAACAACAATACCATTATATATGGACATAATTTAATTAATAAAACAATGTTCGGATCCCTTCCTAATCTTTTAGATAATTCACACTTCTCTAATAAAAATAATCATTACATAAAATTATCAACTAAAAATACTAATTCTATTTGGCAAATCTTTTCTGTATACAAAATAGAACCAACAGCTGACTATTTGCAAGCCAAATTTAATTCAACTGCAGCTTACCAAGAATTTCTAAATACCATAACAAATAGAAGTAATTATGACTTTGATTTAGAAATAAATTATACTGATAAAATCATCACCCTCTCAACTTGTGATAACACAGGAACAAAACGAGTAGCAATTCATGCTAAACTAATAAACATAGAAAATAAATAATATTATCTCTTAAATCATTACATATTCTCAAAAATAAAAACAAGATCGAAAACTGATATTCAATATCAAAAACAGTTTCTCGCTCTTGTTTTTTTACTATTCTTTTTCTTTTATTTCTTTTATTAAATCATAAGTAATAATATCATTAGAAATATCAATTAATTCATCCGCATATTCAGAATTTTTTCTAATATATTCTTCATCTACAGCACTACCATCTACTGAATAAATTTCACTATTTTGTCCATTATAATAAATTTTACTAGTTACATACGAACCATCAGTAAATACAACTGTATTATCAGTGCTTCCATTTCCTAAAATATCATGTCCTAACTGAAATTCATTTTCCTCCAAACCAAACAAATTACTTAAAATTGGATACGCATCAATCATCCCAGTTGGCACTGTTATTTCTTTAGTTATTTTCTTATTTTTAGTCCAAATAATAAATGGAACATTTTTATCTAATTTATATTCATATTCATTATAATCAATATAACCTTCATCACCAGATTCTTTAATTTCATCAGTATAAGGATCATAATTATATAATAAATCATAATATTTACTACTAATTCTAGCATCATGATCCCCATATATAACAACAACTGTATTATCTAAAATACCAGTTTTATCTAAATCACTCAAAAATTGTTCCATAGCTTGATCCATATAATGAACTGATTTAAAATAGTCACCTATAGTAGTACCACTGATATAATCTCTAACAATTTGTTCTCCATCTATCTCAACCGTCCAAGTAGTATCGTATTCATCCATAAGTTCTAAATCATTCCAAGGGGTATGATTAGTTAAAGTAATTAAAGTTCCATAAAAAGGTTGATTTTTTTCATTAATAATATCTTGTAACATTGGAACAGCTTGTTTAAAGAACGATTTATCACTAATACCAAGTCCAATAGTTTCATCTATATCAAATGATGACTTACTATAAAATTTTTCATATCCCATATTTTTATGCATAGTAGCGCGATTCCAAAAATCACCAGTATTACCATGCATACTAAATGTATAATATCCTTTATCTTCAAAAGACTTCTGAATAGTTTGATATTCCCTATCAAAATAATTTACAAAAACAGTACCATTAGAAGAAGGCATCAAAGATGTACTAAATGTAAATTCAGCATCACTACTAGTTCCAACACCAACTTGCGAATAATAATTACTAAAGTAAATTCCCTCACTAGCTAATTTTTTAAAAGTAGGTGCTACTTCAACACCATTAAAAGAACTTTCTAATGCAATTGTTTGTAAACTTTCCGCATGAATAACAATAACATTCATTCCTTCAAATATACCAGTATACTTATTGCTTGTAGTTTCCTCATTTTTTTCATCATAATAATCAATAACTTTCTTTAAAGCTTTATCAAAACCAAACAAATTATTAATCTTTGGTTCTAAACTTTGACATATATCATTTATTTGATAAGTAAAAATACCAAAACTAGAAACAACTGATTCGCGATTCCATAACTTACCAAAACGACTCCATTCTGTTTTAGTCATAAATATACTGGTACAAACTAAAATAACTAATCCCATAACAAGCATATCTATAAATGCATGTTTTTTATTTTTTATTAATGTTCTCTTAGTATCTGAATTATTTTCAAATGATTTTTCACTCTTTTTTTTCTTTTTATCCATAAAATAACATGATAACATAAAAATGGGTTGCCACAAATATAGCAAATCAGTAAATCTTAAAACTTGATCAACAACAGCATCTCCAACATCGACAACAAAAGTTGAAGTTGCTAGTAAAGATATCGATGCAAATGAATCATAGTATGTATAATAAACAGAATGAATAACGCATATAATAGCGGTCACAAATGACATAACAACTAAATATTTTTTTCTTCTTCTATCATTTTTAAATAAAAACATAAAAGCCGAAAAAATAAATAGCATCCCTAAATCTGCAAATAAGGGTTTTAAATAAAGAAAATTACCCACTGTTATAATTCTAAGTAACAAGGTATTAAACAAAACTGTAACTACAAAATAAAATAACAAAGGATATTTCTTAAAATAAACAACACAATGTTTCTCTAAAAATGATTTAACCTTACGTCCAAAAGTCTTTACTTTATCTTTAGAAAACTTTAATTTCTTCATATACTACCTTCTCTCTCGAGAAAAATTATAACATTAGATTTACTTTTTTGCAACTTTCTTATTTATTAAATCAAAATGCTTAGTTATTACCAACTAGCATATACATTCAAAACTGTATACCATCTTAATCATGTATATAAATAAGAATTAACTAAATATTAAATTTATGCTATACTAAATTAAAAAGGAGGAATACTATGCACGTAATAGGAATAATCGCTGAATATAACCCTATCCACTTAGGACATATTTATCAAATAAACAAAGTAAAAGAACACTTTCCTGATTCAATTATTATCTTAATAACTAATTCTTGTTTCACTGAACGAGGCGAAGTGGCGATCCTAAATAAATGGGATAAAACTAAAATAAGTCTAGACAATAATATTGATATAGTAGTAGAACTACCATTCGCATTTGCCACTCAGTCAGCTGATATCTTCGCAAAGGGTGCGCTAGAAATATTAAACCATTTGCAAATAGATACCTTAGTGTTTGGAAGTGAATCAAATGACTTATCTAAATTAATCCAAATCGTTGACACCCAACTACACAACAAAGATTATGATACTAAAGTAAAAAAATATCTAAAAGAAGGTATAAATTATCCAACTGCTATGAGTAAAGCTCTAACTGCTATCCTTGGATACACCATCACCGAACCAAACGACCTCCTTGGAATATCTTACATCAAAGAAATAAAAAAACATAACTATCCTATTGCTCCATATCCTATCAAACGTATTGGAAATTATCACGAAAAAGAAATAAATAATTCCATCATCAGCGCGTCTCTAATTAGAAGCCTATTTCTAAACAACGAAGACATAACTCCATTTATTCCTAACAATATTCAAAAATATCTATATAAAAATCTCACAAACGAAAACTATTTTCCTTATTTAAAATACAAAATACTATCAACTCCTGACTTATCTATCTATCAAACTGTTGAAGAAGGAATTGAAAATCGTATTCTAAAAGCCATTCAAAAATCCAACTCCTGGGAAGAACTAATTCAAAATATTAAAACTAAACGTTATACCTATAACAAAATAAATCGTATGCTTATTCATATCTTAACTTCTTTCACCAAAGAAGAAGCCCAAAACTTAAATATAGATTATATTCGTATTCTAGGTTTTAATATTAAAGGAAGACAATACCTTAACCAAATCAAAAAAAATCTAACTATTCCTATAATTACTAGTTACAAAAGAAATATTTCTTTATTATTAGACCTAGAACAACGTACTACTTCTATCTATTACCTACCAATCGATTCTTCAAAAACCATAGCCGAATATAAAAGAAAACCAATTATAAAAACTTCCTTATCTGCTGGTACACCCAATATTCATCACGACACCGTAACAAATCACCAACCAGAAAAATAATTTTTTCTTCCTCATCAGAAATATAATCCGATAACTCACCTAATCTATCAACACTTTTTTTACTACAAAATAACTCTCCCGTATCATTTACTATCCTGAAAAAATATTGTCGAAAAATTCCATTACTAAACAATCTAAATATAATTCCATTATCTCTAACTAAAACATCAGCAACCGAAACATCCCTTATTTCAAACATGTTTCCTAAAACTCTATTGCGACATTTTTCTCCCAAATTCAAATACACCTGATAAAATATTAAAATACCCATCATAACCATATTACCTCCTCTAACATAATAAAGATAATATAATCAATATTAATAGTCAATTTACACAAAAATAAATGTAACCGATTTTGTTACATTTATTTTTCATTATTTACATAAATATGTCAACCAAATGCTATCTACTAACAAAATAATAACTAAGTATTTTTTACTAAATCCCCCCATTAAGTGCTAATTCATACAAAAAATATCCTAGTACAATACCAACGATAAAGCAAACAGCCAAAACACCAACAATTACCATAATAGAAATATTTTCTTCTTTTTCAAATTCCTTATCCATCTTTTGTTCTTCAGCTTTAGAAAAAGACATTCTAATTTTCTTTGGTTTAACCTTTTTTGAAGTAGAAGCAGACTTTTGCTTTACACTTACCTTTTCATTTTTAACTTCAGATTCCGTTTTATTATCAACAACATTTCTTATTTTCTTTGGTTTAACTTTTTTCACCGAATTAGATTTTTTCTCTACGTTCTTTTTTTTATTTTTAATCTCTAAAACGGACTTATCTTCTACACCATTTCTTATCTTTCTTGTCTTTATTTTTTTAGTATCCGCCACGTTACTCAACTCCTTATTAAATTATATTCTTATCTAAAAAACATTATATCACGAAAAAATCTATTTCCAAATACCCTTATGTTAACTTTACAAAATATCACTTATAAAACTGTCGAGTAAAATCAAAAAAATGTAGACTAAAATAATCTACACTTTTATACCCAAAATACTTAAAATTATTTTCCTTCTCCTATTTATTATCTACTGAAGAACTAGCTTCACTCAAACTCTTATAATAATTAAATCTCTTCATCGCATATTCTTTTTGCTCATTCAATATATCATTAGCCTTATCAGCTTGAACTCTCTTTAAATTAACATATCTATTCTCACTAGATAAAAATTCATCATATAAAGAGAAATCTGGCGTTTTACTATCTAGATACAATCTTTCTTCATCAGGTTTATACCTTAGGGTTAAGAAATATCCACACTTAGTTGCTAATGCTCCATTCTCTAAACTATATTCCATCCCTTTTCGAATACCATGCTCAATACAAGGCGAATAAGCAATAATTAAACTTGGCCCTTGATGTGCATTAGCCTCCCTTAACACCTTTAAATAATGCTCCTTGTCATAGCCAGCATTTACACAAGCTACATAACATCCCGGGTAACACATCGCAATTCGAGCTAAATCCTTCTTAAAACCAGCCTTACCACTAGAAGCAAACTGCGCCACCGCGCCACGATTACTAGATTTAGAAGCTTGACCACCTGTATTAGAATAAACTTCTGTATCAAGAACTAAAATATTTACGTTATCATTTCTAGAAAGTACATGATCTAGACCACCATATCCAATATCATAAGCAAAACCATCGCCACCTATTATCCACATACTATGTGGAATAATATAAGACTTAAGTGGTAATAAATATTCATGCTTATTATAATCTATTTCCTTATATACTTTCATACATATATCATAATTATTAGAGTTATCTAACCACTCACTAAATAAATCTTTTTCTTCCTCTAAATGCTCTCGCATGTAGCGAGCTACTTTTTCACGATTAATTTCTATTCCTTTATAAATACCTAAACCAAATTCAGCATTATCCTCAAATAAACTATTTGCCCAAGGGACACTATACGGCATCGACGGCACACTTGCTCCATATATCGAAGAACAACCTGTTGCATTGGCAATCATCAAATTATTAGGAAACATTTGCGTTAAATTTTTCAAGTATGTTGTCTCCCCACAGCCAGCACAACTACCACTAAATTCAAATTTAGGTTGAACAAATCCTTGCGTTTTAACATTCATAATAGCTGGTTTATAACTATCATTAACATTATTTTTCATCAAATATTCAAAACTATCTTGCGTGAAATTTTCTCGATCATAATCTTTCATTTCAATAGCTTTCTTTCCCATTTTACCTGGACATACCTGACTACATAATCCACAGCCGGTACAATCCTTATAAGATACACCAATTGAATAATTAACATCTCTAGGAAACACTGATGGAACACTTTCAACACTTGTATCTTCCTTATCCAACAAGAATGAACGAATTACCGCATGTGGACAAACAAAAGTACATTGATTACATTGAATACAATTTTCTAATATCCAACAAGGAACTCTTTCCGCAATATCTCTTTTTTCATATTTAGTATTTCCACCTTTAAAAATACCATCTACTTTGTCCATAAAAGCACTAACTGGTAAATCATCACCTTTTAATTTCCTAATAGTCTCATCAAAAGATAATACTTCACTAGACTCATACTCTAAATCAATCCAGTCCTTATTAACAGTAACTTCTCTCATAAATTCTACAGCACTATCAACAACCTTATTATTTATATCAATAATACTCTGTCCTTTACTGTTAAACCTCTTCTCATTAGATGCTTTCATAATCTCAACAACATCATGTCTTTTAAGTACTTTTAACAAATCAAAAATACAAACTTCCATACAAGTACTAATCTTATTCCTAAGACCAAGATCATTAACCAAAGAATATGCATCTATCGCATAAAATTTTAAATTCTTACTTGCTAATAAATATTTAATCCTATTAGGTAAACTTCTAACTATTTCTTCATTACTCAAATTAGTATTTAAAAGTAAAGTACCTCCATCCTTAATATTATCAAGTACATCATATTGATACATATAAGAATCTTTACTAACTACTACTAAATCAGGACTTTCCACATAATAAGTTTTTCTAATCTCCTCATCACTAATTCGAATATGACTTCTAGTAACACCACCACTCTTCTTCGAATCATATTGAAAATAACCTTGAACATAATTATCCGTATTATCTCCAATAATCTTAATTAAATCCTTAGATGTAGATACCATTCCATCAGAACCATAGCCATATATCAATAACTCTACTCCATCACTAGGTATCTTAAAATTACTATCTACTTTTAAGCTTAAATTAGTAACATCATCATTAATACCAATCGTAAAATTATGAACTAGCTTATCACTATTAAGCATATCATAAACAGCCTTAATCTGATTAGGTGTCGTATTCTTCGAAGAAAGACCATATCTTCCTCCAACTATTTCTATATTTCTATCCTTTAAAGCTTCTACTACATCTAAATATAATGGCTCTCCTGATGCTGCTACATCCTTAGCTCTATCTAATACTGCCACTTTCTTAACACTCTTAGGCAATACATCAAGTAAATACTTATTACTAAATGGACGATATAAATGAACCTCAATTAAACCATACTTACCACCATTAACATTTAAAGCATCAATAACTTCTTTAATAGTATTATTAACACTACCCATAGCTACTATTACCATCTCAGCATCTGATGCCCCATAATAATTAAATGGCTTAATATCAGTATTATTTAATTCATTCAATCTATCCATAATCTCTACTATATATTTACAAGCCCGATCATAATAACCATTCCTAGCTTCAGCGTGCTGAAAATAGATATCATCATTTTCAGCCGTTCCTCTAGTAGTAGCCTTACCTATATTCATAGCCTTATCTCTAAACTTATCTAAAGCTTCTCTATCTAATAATTCAGAGACCTTATCCATATCCATTAACTTAACCTTATCAATCTCATGACTAGTCCTAAAACCATCAAAAAAATGAATAAATGGCAAACTAGCTTTTATTGCTGCAAGATGCGCTACTGCTGCCATATAATAAGCTTCTTGCACACTACTAGATGCTAACATACACATACCAGTACTTCTAACCGCATATACATCCTGATGATCCCCAAAAATACTAAGTGCATGGGTAGATAAACTTCTAGCTGCTACATGTACAACTCCCGGTAACAATTCTCCAGCCATTTTGTATAAGCTAGGTATCATTAATAATAATCCTTGACTAGCCGTAAAAGTATTAGCCAGCACCCCACTTTGTAAAGCACCATGCACTGTTGCAATAGCCCCAGCTTCTGATTGCATCTCTATAACATCAACACTATTACCAAAGCAATTAACCTTTCCATGACTTCTCATCTCATCTACATGTTCAGCCATCGGTGATGCCGGTGTAATTGGATAAATACCACATATCTCACTAAAATTATAAGCTACTTCACTAACTGCCTCATTGGCATCCATAGTCTTAAATTTAACCATACTATCCCTCTTTTCCATAAACCTATTATATATCATTAGTCCTCCTTTTACAAGTCAATAAAAGATGTTACCTTAACCAAATTTCTACTAAAAAAGAACAAGACAATTATCATCTTGAACTTATATATTCTTAAAATACTTAAAAAGTACTTTACCATAATTTATATTTCTCTTATATCATTATCCAAATCTTTTTCAACCAATAATTCATGCAATTCTTCTTCCATATTATTTAAATATACTTCTTCTATTCTATCTACACGGCACCTTTCTGATAGAAGAATTGCCTTAACCTTTTCCGCAGCTTTATCTATCTCATCATTAATAACTACATAATTATACTTCGTAACCTCATTAATTTCCTTATATGCAGTCTTAAACCTATTAAGTATTTTATCCATACTATCAGTACCACGATTAACCAATCTTCTCTTAAGTTCCTTCATACTAGGAGGTAATATAAAGATAAATATTGCATCAGGTACTAACTCTTTAACTTTTAAAGCACCCTGTATTTCAATCTCTAAAATAACATCCTTACCTTCATTTAATTTCTCATTAATCTTATCTCGAGGAGTACCATAATAATTATTATTATATTCAGCATATTCTAAAAAGATACCCTCTTTAATTCTTTGTTCAAACTCTTCTTTACTAACAAAATAATAAGTTTCATTAGGTATATCATTCCCACGAATAGCCCTACTAGTCATCGAAATAGAAACCCAAGCATTATCATAAATACTCAATAATTTATTAATAACACTCCCCTTACCTGCTCCACTAGGAGCACTAATAACAATCAAATTACCTCTCAACCTAGTCTTAACAATATTACTCATCATCATCCCTCCAATAAATATTAAAATTATTCTATCATTAATATCCCAAATAAACAAGTAGTTTTTTTATAAAAAATATGATACAATGTTACTATATAGTAAAGGGTGATTTAATTTGAAAATATATTTATTTTTAACAGATAAAATTATAAATTTTTCTTTACCAACCGACATAATGGGAAGCTTTAGCTTTGATGAAAATCTAAAAGAAGAAAATAAACTAATTAATATAGAAGCAAGAAACAATCAATGGATTATTTACTCAACTAGTAATGTTAGTATCATTTACAATGATACTATAATTCCATCTACTACTTTAACAACTAATTCTTTTTATACTCTTAAAAGAAATGGAAAAAATTATCTCATATATGTAACTAATCTATTTTTTGGAAATACAGAAGCATACCAATATAATAACGATCTAAATTTAAATATAGGAAATGATAATGGTTGTAACATTCAATACCAATGTCCTATACTAAATAACTTAAAAATAAAAATTAGTAATATAAATAATCAATTAATGTTAGAAAATATTACTAAAGAAAATAGTATTTATGTAAATGATAATGCCCTAACTACAGATAAATATAATTTAAAAATAGGAGACCAGATAAATATCTATGGATTAAAAATAATAATTTTAAATAAACTACTATTAATCAATAATCCAGGAGGAAACTTAACTATCCATCCAACTACAAATATTCAAAAATATACATTCCCAAAAGAAGAATGTAAAAATATAGAATTAGAAGAAATAAATTTATATAATCAAAATGACTATTTCTCTAAAAGTCCAAGAATTAGACGAAATATAGTAAGTAAAAAATTTAAAATTAGTCCCCCACCCCAATCTGAGGAAAAACAAGAATTACCTGTAATACTTACAATTGGACCAATGATGACAATGGGAGCAACTTCTGCTGTTATGCTAATTAATGTTATAAATAGAATAAATACTAATCAAACTACTTTTAAAGATTCCTGGACATCTGTAGTATCCGCTAGTGCTATGCTTATATCGATGCTATTATGGCCAACATTAACTAAAATATACAATAAGAAATTAAAAATAAAAAATAAAGAAGAACTAAATACAAAATATAATAAATATTTAACGCAAAAAAAACAAGAATTAATAAATGAATTAGCTCTTCAAAGAAGTATTATACTTGAAACTTTAATTTCAACTGAAGAATGCTTAAATATAATTAGAAATAAAAATGTAAATTTTTGGAGTAAAAGAATAGAACAAAATGATTTTTTAAGTGCACGAATAGGTATTGGAAACGAAAAGTTTTCAATCGAAATAGAATACCCAGAAGAAGGTTTTTCAATTTCTGAAGACAAATTAAAAAAGCAAGCTGATGAAATGTTAGAAGAATTTAAATATATAGAAAATGTTCCTATTAGTTATTCCTTTTATGATAATATAGTAACCGCCATAATGGGAACAAATAAAATAAAGAACATAAACTTTTTAAATAATATAATTCTTCAATTATTATCATTTTATAGTTATGAAGATTTAAAACTAGTCGTATTTACTAATGAAAATAACAGAACAAATTGGGAATATATAAAATATTTAAATCACAACTTTAATAATGAAAAAACTTTTCGTTTCTTTGCCTCAACTATAGATTCCTCAAAGAATGTCGCTGAATATTTAAATAATGAAGTAAATAAACGAAAAGAAAAAGATAACAATACAGATAAAAAAATTACTAAACCACATTATTTAATAATTATAGATGATTATGAAAGAGTAAAAAGATATGACGCTATTAAAACCATTACTGAAACAGAAACCAATATAGGCTTTAGTATAATAATATTAGAAGATAGATTAAGTAAATTACCAAGTAAATGTAATAACTTTATCACCATAGGTGCTCAACAATCAGGAGCTTTAAAAAATTCATATGAAGAACAGGAACAAATAGTATTTCAAGATGAAGTAATTTACAATATTGATATGATTGAAGTAGCTAAAATACTAGCCAATGTTCCAATTGAATTTGAAGAAGGAATAAAAGCGTTACCAGATGCTATCTCTTTCATGGAAATGGAAAATGTTGGTAAGGTAGAACAATTAAATATCCTAAATAGATGGAAAACCAACGATTCAACAACTAGCCTAAAAGCTGAAATAGGGGTAGATAATCAGGGTGACTTAATGTATTTAGATTTACATGAAAAATACCATGGACCACATGGATTAATAGCCGGAACTACTGGATCAGGAAAATCAGAATTTATCATTACTTATATTTTATCAATGTGTATTAATTATAGTCCTGATGATATTGCTTTTATACTAATCGATTATAAAGGTGGCGGACTAGCACTTGCCTTCGAAAATAAGACAACGGGAATTTCACTACCACACCTAGCCGGAACTATCACTAACTTGGACAAAGCTGAAATGGATAGAACATTAGTAAGTATAGACAGTGAAGTAAAAAGAAGACAAAGAATGTTTAATGAAGCAAGAGAAAAACTAGAAGAAAGTACCATTGACATTTACAAATATCAAAGGCATTATCATGAAGGAAGATTAGAAGAACCAATTCCTCACCTATTTATAATATGTGATGAATTTGCTGAATTAAAAAGCCAACAACCAGAATTTATGGATAACCTTATTAGTGTAGCTCGTATTGGTAGATCATTAGGAGTTCACTTAATATTAGCGACTCAAAAACCAAGTGGTGTTGTAAACGATCAAATATGGTCTAATACAAAATTTAGAGTATGTTTAAAAGTACAAGATGAATCAGATAGTAAAGAAATGTTAAAACGTCCCGAAGCTGCTAGCATTAAACAAGCTGGAAGATATTACTTACAAGTAGGATATGATGAATTATTCGAATTAGGACAATCAGGTTGGTGTGGTGCTAAATACTACCCTTCCGATAAAATAGTAAAACAAGTTGATAAAAGCATTAACTTTATTAATGATTGTGGAATATTTATAAAATCTGCCCAAGAAACAAGTGATATAAAAATAGAAGCCCAAGGTGAACAATTAGCCGCTATTATGAAAAATATAATTGAAATATCTAATAAAATTAATAAACGCACTAAAAGATTATGGCTAGAAAATATACCTAGTATCATCCTAGTAGATAACATAGAAAAAAAATACAAATTTCAAGTTAATAAATTTATTGTTGAAGCCGTAATTGGTGAATATGATGCTCCTGAAAAACAAGAACAAGGTATTGTAACTTACAATTACCTAGAAAATGGTAATACCCTTATCTATGGTACTGATAGTAGTGAAAATGAAATGTTCCTAAATACCCTAATATATTCAACAACTAAAAATCATACAGCAGAAGAAATAAACTATTATATTATTGATTACGGTTCAGAATCATTCAGAAAATATGAAAAATTACCACATATAGGTGGCATAGTATATGCCGAAGAAACAGAAAAATACAACAACTTAATAAAATTATTACGAGAAGAAATTCCTAAAAGAAAAAAATTATTTGCCAATTTTGGTGGAGAATATTTGAACTATATTAAAAATAGTCAAAAAAAACTTCCAATTATAACTGTTATAATTAATAATTTTGCTTCATTCTATGAAGCAAATCCAAGTGCTTACGAAGATATCCCTGATTTAGTAAGAGATTCTGTTAGATATGGTATTATATATATATTTACAGGAAATGCTACTAATTCAATCCCAGGAAGAATATCACAAAACTTTACTAATACATATGCATACAAACTAAAAGATAATTCTGATTATCCATTCTTATTCAATGTAAAATCAAAATTAGTTCCTAGAAGTATAGAAGGACGAGGTCTACTAAATAATGGTGGATTGCATGAATTTCAAACAGATAGTATTATTGAAAATAATGATGATTTAAATAACTACATAATACAATTCGTACAATATCAAAATCAAATCAATACCATAAAAGCACCACTTATACCACATTTACCATCAATTGTAAGAATAGATAATATTAAATCAGCTATTTCTACATTAAAAAGTGTTCCTGTAGGTATTGAAAAACATACTTTAAATATCCATACTGTTGATTATTTATCTAATCTAGGAAATATTATTAGTTCAATTAAATTAGATAATACCTTCAAATTATGTCATAGTATATTATTTATCTTTAAATCAATTCCAAATATCAATTTAATGGTAGTAGATGCTTCAAAATCATTACAATTAGATACAAATAACTACCCAAATTACTATACAGAAGAAATGGAAAATGTAATCGATAAAATAAATGAATATCTAGAAAAATTAATCGAAACAAAAGCAACTACTGAAGGAATAATATTTATATATAACCTAAGTAAATTTATTACTAACATAGAAGATAAAAAGAAAATAGAAACCTTCACTAAAAATATAAAAAAATATGAAAAAATTAGTATTATAATAGTTGAAGAACCAAAGAAAATTAAAGAATATCAATATGAAACATGGTATACAACTATATTCGGAAGTGGTAATGGATTATGGATAGGTAAAGGAATTTCAGACCAATCTATCATAAAAACGTCTGGATACAGTAAAGAAATGCAATTACCATATAAAAATGATATGGGATTCTCTGCAATAGATGGCGAAGGTATCTTAATAAAATATATAGATTTTATTACTAAAGATGAGGAGGAAGACAATGAATAATAAAATACTTATAAAGTTAATAGTTCCTGATTTAGATGATAGTTTTGATATCTTTATTCCTGTAAATGAATTAGTATGGAAAATAAAAAAATTAATAGTTAAAACTATATCAGACATAACAAATATAGAATCCAATGAAAATAATTATTATATCTTAATAAATAAAAGTAATACTAGAATTTATCAAAATAATGAAATAATAATTAATACTGACATAAGAAATGGTAGTGAAATAATTTTAATATGTCAAAATTAACCTAAAAAACACTCTAAATATCACTTTATTTACAATTTAGTTGACAAAATGTTACTACTCAGACATCCACTCAAAATAAGGACAGTTAAAATTGTCCTTTTTAAATTCCAAATAAAACTTTATTTTCAAAAATATCTTTTATTGAGCACATTGGATTAATTCCTCTTTTTATGCTTGTTTTAATAATA
>JAFURK010000011.1 GCA_017480975.1 Bacilli bacterium | reverse complement strand
GGAAAATGAGTATGACACCAGTTATTCATAAAGCTATATCAAATGAAAGACTTCAAAAAAGAGGTCTTTTATGTCCAATAGACCAATATAATAAAGTTCATATATTACCCATAGGTTGAACCGCCACTTACGAGAACCGCATGAGTGGTGGTGTGAGAGGGACAAATTAAAATAGAGAAAATCTATTTAAATTTTCTCTACTCGATTTAGTGTGCCGTGTATGGCATGTATCTAGTTGGTGAAAGTCCAATACACGCGTAGGTATCGATGAAGTGTTAGGGAAGCACAAAGTATCAGTCGTGAGGTTTGGGGCTAAAGGAAGCATGAAACTAACAAACAGAAACTTATTATAAGGCTGCATAATCGGATAAGGTTGCCTAACAAACTAAAGGCTAAAAGATACTCGAACTTCTAATTGAGGAAAGATATATGTCTTATCGCGGTGGTCTCATGGACGCATGAGCACAAGTGCTTTAATACGTCAATTGTTAATGTTGGTCAAAAAAGGTTTATTGCAAGAAGTTAGCAGAGGTGCCAATATACGAATAACAATTTAGTGAAATAAGTTGTGGTTTTAGACCAAATCATTTATGTAAAATGGCAAGCATTAAACTTTTTGAATATTTTAATGATGGATATACCTAGATAGTAGATATAGATTTACAAAAGTTCTTTGATACGGTATGTTATGATAAGTTAAATTCAATCGTTATGAAACTAATTCATGATAGAGAATTAGTGTCGTTGATAAGAAAATATTTGGTAAGTGGAGTAATGGAAAATGATGTTGTAAGTTAAACAAAAGTTGGAACACTATAAGGAGGAAATTTATCTGCCTTATTATCTAATATCATGTTGAATGAACTAGATAAAGAACTTGAAAAACGTGGTCTAAAATTTAACTGTTATGTAGATGACAACATAATTGTAGTTCAAAGTGAAGAAGTAGCAAATAGAAAAGTATAACCAAGTTTATTGAAAAGAAACTTGGTTTAAAAAGTCAATGGTGAAAAAAAGCAAAGTAGCAAGAATTACAGAAATTAAGTACTTAGGTTTTTGATTTTACTATACAGAACAGAAATAATCAAATTTAAACCGAATTTAAAATCAATTGGAATTTTAAAAGAAAATTAAAACAATTGACAAAAAGAATTTGGATTATTTCTTTAGACGAAAGGATTACAAAATTAAATGAAGTCATTAGAAGATGGATAAATTACTTTATAATAGCAGATATGAAAGGTTATATGGTAAAAAAGGTATCTAGAAAAGGTTATTGGAATACATCATTGTTCATTAGTATATATTACAAATAAAAGTTTAAAACAAAAAGGACTAAGGCATTATTTAAAAGTATATACTTTAATATAAATTGAAATGTTGTATATCAAATAGTGGTGAGAGAGGGATAAATTAAAATAGAGAAAATCTATTTAATTTTTTTGCTTGACCATTATTTTATAATTTTTTTGTTGTATCAAATATATTTTAATTAGTCAAATTATTAAAAGCAATTGCTACTTTTTTCTTTAGATGGTATAATTGATTTAGTTAGGAGAGTAGTATGAAAAGAGTATTATTAATTATTCCTTCTTACAATGAAGAAGAAAATGTATTAAGTAATTATCAAAGAATATTGGATTATAATAAAAAGAATAAAACTAGTTATGATGCTATTGTTGTAAGTGATGGTTCTGTAGATGGAACTGAAGAAATATGTATTAAGAATAATATTCCATATATTTCTTTAATTCATAATCTTGGGATTGGTGGTGCTGTTCAAACTGGATATAAATATGCATTTGAAAATGGATATGACATTGCTATACAATTTGATGGTGATGGTCAACATGATGTAAGGTATGTTAAGGATATAATACAGCCTATTTTAAATAATGAAGCTAATATGGTAATAGGTTCTAGATTTATTGATAAGAATAGTAGTGATTTTAAATCAAGTAAAGTTAGAAGAGTAGGGATTAGTATAATTTCATTTTTTATAAAAGTAGTTACTAAAAAAAAGGTATATGATACTACTAGTGGATTTAGAGCTATAGATAAAGAATTAATTAAGAGATTTAGTCAAAATTATCCAGTTGAATATCCTGAACCTGTTTCGACTACTGAAATATTAAGATGTGGTTACAAATTAAAAGAAGTAGCAGTTAGCATGAATGAACGTGAAAATGGTGTTTCTAGTATTAGGGCATGGAAAAATGTTTATTATATGCTGAATGTTGTATTATCTATTTTGGTAATTGGAATGAGGAGGATAAAAAAATGAGTATTAATTTAATTTTTTGTTCAATTATTTTTAGTTTATTTATTGTTATTTTTATTTTATCTTTATTAAGAAAAGATAAAATAAAAATAAAATATTCATTAGTTTGGTTGGTGTTGTTTTTCTTATTATTTATAAGTTTAATGATTCCTAATTTATTAGATTTTATTACTAATTTATTAGGTTTTAAGACGGCATCTAATATGGTTTTATCTTTATTTATTGCAATTTTAGTGGTTATAAATATAACTTTAACAGTTATTGTTTCGACTCACGATAAGAAAATTAGATTATTAATTCAAGAAATTTCTATATTAAAGAAGGAAAAGTAGTTATAATATATTCTGATTTTGAATTTGAATTGTAGGTGTTAAAATGATATATAAAGAGATTAGTGGTAGATTAGGAAATCAGATGTTTCAATACGCTGCGGTGAGAAGTATTTATGAAAAAAGTTCTGTTAAAGGTAAGTTGGTGTTTAATTTTCAAAAAGGTGTTTTAGATAGAGGGTTTGAAGATGAACTTAAATATTTTAAAGTTTTAAAATATGATAATAATGGGAAATATAAGTCTAACATTTTTCAGAAAATATTATTAAGTATTTTTAATTTCTCTGAGAAGTTTGTGACTTTGTTTTGTTTGATTTTAAAAAAAGATATGGAATTTGCTAAATATAAATATGAGAAAAAGTTTTCTAACTTTTTAAGTAAATTTGGTATCTATTTTGTTAGGCAGGGCTATGTTAAATTTAATAATTTTAATGCTAAAGATAAGTTTTTATTAGGTTATTTTGAATCGGCTAAATATTTTGATGATATTAGAGATATCTTATTAGAAGAATTTACTCCTAAGAAAGCTCCACTAACTAAAAATAATAATTTATATAATTATATTAATAGTGGAGAAAGTGTTTGCATTACTATTAGACGAGGTGATTTTGTTTCAAATCCAGTATTTAAGAAAAATCATTATATTTGTACTCCAAATTATTTTGTTAATGCTATGAAAATTATGAAAAAGAAAGTTAAAGGTGCTAGGTTTGTAGTTTTTTCTGATGATGTTGAATGGTGTCGTGAAAATATCAAATTTCCTGGAGAAGTAATGTTTGAATCTGGAGAGGATCCCGTGTGGGAAAAATTGCGTCTTATGTATTCTTGTAAGCATTTTATTATATCTAATAGTACTTTTAGTTGGTGGGCTCAATATTTATCTAGAAATGATAAAAAAGTTGTAATTGCTCCTAGTAGATGGAGGAATGGAGGATATTCAGAAGATATATATATGAACGATTGGTTAATTTATGATATAGATAATAATTGTTTGGTAGGTGAAAATAATGGATAAAGTTGATTTTGTTGTCATATGGGTAGATGGCAGTGATAAGAAGTGGTTGAAAGAGAAAAATAAATATAGTTCTGTTAGGGTTGATGTTTCTAATTCCGTTAATCGTTTTAGAGATTGGGATATTTTAAAATATTGGTTTAGAGGTGTTGAAAAGTATGCTCCTTGGGTTAATAATATTTATTTTGTTACGTGGGGACATTTACCAAAGTGGTTAAATACTGAGAATTCTAAACTAAAAATTGTTAATCATAAAGATTTTATTCCTGATGATTATTTACCTACGTTTAGTTCGCATACTATTGAATTAAATTTACATAGGATTAAAGGTTTATCTGAAAATTTTGTTTATTTTAATGATGATATGTTTATTATAAATGAGGTTAATAAAGAGGATTATTTTAAGAATGGAGTTCCAGTTAATAATTTCTATGAAACTGTTAATTTACCTTATCTATCTAATAATTTTTCTAAAACTTGTTTTAATAATGCTGCTTTATTAAATGATATTTTTAATAAAAGATATTTTTATAGAAAAAATTTTAGTAAAATATTTAATTTGAAAAATGGTTTTAATCACATTGTTCAATCTTTATTTCTTTTGCCATATCCTTTATTTTGTGGCATGGGTGTTATTCATGGTTCTAGTTCAATGAAAAAAGAATCATATGAATTTTTATGGGATAAATATTATGATAAATTTCATAATACATGTTTACATAAGTTTAGAAATTATGATTTAGATGTTAATCAATATGTTATAAAAGATTATGCAATTTTAAAAGGAGATTTTTGTGTTAGAAATTATGATTTTATTAAGATTGTTAATGTTGAGAATGAAAATCAAATAGCTACATTAAAGAAAAGTTTATTTGGTAATAAAAATAAAGAATTATGCGTAAATGATAATCTTGATATTGAAGGGGAAGAGAGTGATAAAATCATAAAACAAGTTCAAGAAATGTTTGCTAAAAAATTTCCTGATAAATGTTCATTTGAAAAGTAGGTGAAATATGCAAAAAAGTAGAATTTATTATTCAGCCTATAATACTATTACAGGCGTTATTAGTAATGTTATATTAATATTAGTTGGATTTTTGGCTCAAACTGTGTTTATTAAATTAATGGGTAAAGAATTTTTGGGAGTAAATAGCTTATTTTCTAATATTATTACATTTCTTTGTATAGCAGATTTAGGATTAGGTACTTCTATTATATATAAGTTATATAAACCTATTGCAGATAAGGATAATAAAAGGATTAAAAGTTTATTAGACTTTTATAAAAATTGTTATAGGGTTATAGCTATTGTAGTTTTTGTTATTGGTTTTATATTAACTTTTTTTGTTGAAAATATAGTAGGAACTGTTACTGTAGATATTAGTTTAAAGTTGGTTTATCTTTTGTTTTTAGTTAATACAGTTGTTTCTTATGTAATGGCATATAAAAGATCTTTAATTTATGCTTATCAAAAGAATTACATTATAAATATCGTTCATGTTGGATGTGTTGTTATTTTAAATTTTTTACAATTATTAATTTTATATTTTACTAAAAATTATTATATGTATTTAATTGTTAAAATATTATGTACTTTTGTTGAAAATTTAATTTTGACATTTATTGCTAATAAGGATTATGGTGAAATTATTAGAATAAAAGCTGATAAGATTTCTAAGGAAGATAAAGCTGATATATATCAAAAGATGAAAGCTATGTTTTGTCATAAATTAGGCAGCTTTTTTGTTAATGGGACTGATAATATAATTATTTCCAAATATTTGGGAGTTATAACGGTTGGGTTGTATTCTAATTATTATATGATTATTAGTGGAGTACAAGGTATTTTTAATCAAATTATTACTTCTACTACGGCCAGTGTTGGAAATATGTTAGTTACTGAGTCTAATGAAGTTTGTGTTAGTATATTTAAAAAAATTAGGTTTTTGAATTTTTGGATTGCTGCTTTTTCAGGGGTTTGTCTTTTGGTAATTATGGATAGTTTTATTAATTTATGGTTAGGCAGTGATTATATATTATCACAAGGTGTATTGTTAGTTTTGGTTTTTAATTATTTTCAAAAAACAATGAGAGCTACATATGGAGCTTTTAAAGATGCGGCTGGTATATTTTATGAGGATAGAATGGTACCTATCATTGAATCAATTTTAAATATTGTTTTTTCAATTATTTTTGTTAAGTATTTTGGGTTAGCTGGGGTATTTTTAGGTACTTTGATTAGCGGATTTGTTTTATGGGGATATGGATATCCTAAATATGTTTATAAGAAAATTTTAAAAGGAAGTTATCTTGATTATTTTAAAGAAACTATTAGCTATATTTTATTATTTATAGTTATAGCGTTATTTACCTATTATATTTCTTTAAAATTAATTATTACTAATGCTATTTTGAAGTTTGTGATTAATTGTTGCATCTCTGTTGTAATTCCTAATATTATTATGATTATAATCTTTAGAAATAATAGTAATTTTCTTTATTATAAAGATATGATATTTGCGTATTTGTTAAAAAAAAGAGGTGATAAAATTGAAAAATAAAGTTAGTATTATTATTCCTGTATATAATGCTGTAGATTATATTGAAAGATGTATTAATAGCGTGTTAGCCCAATCTTTTTCTAATTTTGAATTAATTTTGATTAATGATGGTTCTACTGATAATAGTTTAGAAGTTATTAATTCTTATGCAGCTAAGGATTCTAGGATAAAAGTTTTTAGTCAAGGTAATCATGGCGTTGCTTATACTAGAAATTATGGCATAAGTTTAGCAACTGGTAAATATGTAATGTTTATTGATAATGATGATTATATTGCTGATGATTATGTAATGAAATTTTATAAGGAAATAGAAGAAGGTAATTATGATGTTGTTGTTGGTGGATATGAAAGGGTTGATACTAATGATAAAGTTATAAAAAGAGTGGTGTTAAAGAATTATAATTGGTCTAAGTATATGATAGTAGCGCCATGGGCAAAAATTTATAGAACTAATTTTATTAAGGAAAATAATATTCAATTTTTAGAATCTAATATTGGAGAGGATATATATTTTAATGCTCAAGTTATGAATTTAACTACTAAAATAAAGATAATAAATAATACTTCTTATAAATGGTTTTATAATGATTTTAGTATATCTAATACGGTTCATAGAAAAGCAAACAAAAGTTTGCAATTTGAATTTTTACTTGATAGTGTTTATCGAAAATTAGAAAACATTAATTTTAGTGATAGGGAATTAATTGAATATTTTTTTATAAAAACTATTTGTTGGTTTATATTTTATATAAATAAAGATAATGATTTGAAACTTGTTTGTATGAATATGGATAAGTATATTGAATGGTTAAATAATAAATTTCCTAATTATCAAAAGAATAAATATTTATCTTTGTTTAGACCCAAGGGAGAATTTTTAAAAAATAGATTGGGTGTATATATTTTAATTAAAGGTTATAAATTTAAATTTCATAATTTAGTATTAAAGATTTTAAAGTGAGGTTATTTATGAAAGAAAAATATAAAGTTAGTATTATTGTACCTGTTTATAATGGACTAGAGTTTTTGGATAAGTGTGTAGATTGTCTTGTTAATCAAACATATAAAAATATAGAAGTTATTTTTTCTGATGATGGCTCTACTGATGGTTCGTTAGAAAAGATTAAAGACGTTGTAATGAAAAATAAAAATTTTAAATATAATGTGCACAATAATGTAGGGCAATCTAAAACAAGGAATATTGCTTTAGAATATGCAACTGGGGATTATGTTACATATTTAGATGTTGATGATTATTTTGATTATGATTATGTAGAAAAAATGCTTGATAACAATAAAAATTATGATATTATTATTGGAGGATATAGAAGGGTAGATAAAGAAGGAAATATAACTTTTGAATTTTCTCTTGATGATTGTGAATGGAATCGTTATAGAAGAGCTACGGTTTGGGCTAAATTATATAAGACTTCATTTTTAAAAAAACATAAGATTATTTTTCCAGATGATAGATTATATGGGGAAGATGTCGTTTATACAATGTGCACTTTATCTAAGACAAATAAGGTTTTAATTATCGATTATGTTGGTTATAATAACTTGATAAATGAAAATTCAATAACTCATAAAGATAAAGATAAATTAATTAATGATGTTCCTAAAATACTTAATAATATAGATTCATTTATAAAAAATAATAAAAAATATTTAACTGAAAAGGAAAAATTGGTTAAGTATTATTATTTAAAAATATTTGTAAATTATTTAGTTGAGCAAGCGGTATTTTTAGGTTATGGTGATTTAAAAAGATATTATGAAACTTCATTTGGGATAATAAAGCAAATTTTTAATAAGTATGGTTATAAATTAACTTTTGTTAATAGGTCAGAAGAGCCTTTGAAGGTTAATCTGGTGATAAATATATTTATTTTTTGTGAAAAATTACGTTTAATTAATGGATTGTTATTTCTTTTAACTAAATTGATGAGGAGGAATATACATGACTAATATTCATACTTTTGTGGTACTTGCTTATAAAGAAAGTAAATATTTAGAGGATTGCATAAAATCAGTATTAAATCAAAGTTATAATAGTAAAGTAGTAATTGCTACTACAACTGATAATAAATTTATTAGAAATTTGGCTAAAAAGTATGAATTGGATGTAATAGTTGGTAAACATACCAATATAGGTGGAGATTTTGATTTTGCAGTTCAATGTGGAGAGACACCTTTGGTAACTGTTGCTCATCAGGATGATATTTATGATTATGATTATGCTAAAAGAGTAGCAGATAATTATTTAAAATATAGTGATGCTAGTATTATATTTACAGATTACTATGAAATTAGAGATGGGAAGCAAGTAGTAAGTAATTTAAATTTGAAAATAAAAAGAATATTATTGTTTCCTTTAAGAGTAAAATGCTTATCGAGATTTAAATTTTTTAAAAGATTTGTTTTGAGATTTGGAAATAGTATTTGTTGTCCGGCAGTTACTTTTGTAAAGCCTAATTGTCCTAAGGATATATTTTTATCTGATTATAAATGTAATGTTGATTGGTTTGCATGGGAGAAGTTAAGTAAATTAAAGGGAAGATTTATTTATATTAATGATAGATTGATGGGACATAGAATTTCTAAAGAATCAACTACGACTGATATTATTAATAATGGGATTAGAACGAAAGAAGATTATGATATATATTGTAAATTTTGGCCTAGCATGATTGCAAAATTATTGACTAAAGTTTATAAAAATAGTGAAAAATCTAATAGTTTTTAAGATTGTATAAATCATATAATCTTTTTTTCTTGTATTTGATTTTTAAATTTTAAAAATAATTTTATTGCAATTTCTTTAGGACTGCATATTATTAATAGACATGTTGTTACTATTATAATGCATCCTATTATGTTATTAAGATTTAAGTTAATTAGTATATCTCTTAGATAGGTTTCAAATAGGAATAATATAATTCTGTGTAGCCCTAATATTATTAAAGTGTTTTTTCCAAGATAGCATATTAATTTATTTTTAGCTTTTTTTGTAATTGTTATAATAAATTGTATAATTAATATGGCGGTTATCATATATTGGTAGGTTTTGATATCTATAATTTGATCGTAATTGTTGATTGAAATCAAAATTCCTATAATAAATAAATCAAATGAAATTAATAGGTTTTGCTTTTTTAATCTAGGACTATTTATTTTGTATAAATATCCTAATAACATAAAAAATAGTCCTGGTGCTATGGTTTGTAGTGAAAATGGAATGTAAGAGCTTATTGTTATTTTTTGTAAAGTTAAGTTAATGGGAATTGTTATGAAAAAAAGTATTATCAAAATAATAAATAGTATTTTTTGTTTCTTTATTTTACTAATAAAATAGAAACAATTACTTACTATAAAGAATAATGGTAGATACCAAAGCGACCAATTATTTACGGCTGTGCAATATTTGCCATTTAGATATAAATTGATAAACATTTGGTCAATTGATAAATTATTTTTTAGAAGAAGGATACTAATTATATATGAAATGATAAAAAATATTATATATGGTATTATTAGAGATTTAAATTTCTTTGTAAAAAATTTTAGGTAGTTATTTTGGCTTTTGAATAAATATCCGGATATTGAAAAGAATAATGGCATGTGAAATCTATATATAAGCCATGATATTTGAGGAGGTGTTAACCAACAGTGACCTATAACTACTAATATAATAGCAAATCCTTTTAACCAATCTATATAATTATTTCTTTCAACTTTATTCATATTTTATTGCTTCCCTTATTTCTTTTTTTCTTTTAAATTAATTATAACATGGATAATATTAAATATAAATATTTATTAATAATTACTTTTCTTATTTTATTTTTTTTAGTATAATTTTTATATGAGGTAGATGCTTTATGAAAAAAAGTGTAAATTTGGCTAGGGGGATAGTAGTATTTTGGTTAAATTTGTTTCATATAAGTTTAAGTGAAAGTACAATAGATTTATTGGCACAAATATTTAGGTTTGGAATTGTTGGAGTGATTTCTACCTTAATAGATTTTATCTTTTTGTATGTATTTAGAGATTTATGTAGGTTGCCACTTATATTATCTAATACTTTAGCATTTTGTATTTCGGTTATATATAATTATATGGCTAGTAAGACATTTGTATTTAATGTAGATAACAGTAAAGATAGTAGAAAAGTTTTTATTAAATTTATAATTTTCAGTGTTATAGGTTTAGGAATTAGCAATATACTTATGGAAGTATTTACTAATGTAATTAATTGGTATTATTTAGTAGCTAAGGTGGTGGCTACTTTGATTGTAATGATATTTAATTTTGTTACGAGGAAGAAATTTTTGGAATGAGAGAAGGGAAAGTTATGACAGTATTGGTAACTGGGGGATGTGGTTATATAGGTAGTCATACTTGTGTTGAATTACTTGAATTGGGGTATGATGTAGTTGTTATTGATAATTTAGTTAATTCTAAACGAGAAGTAATTGATAGAATAACTAAGATTATTGGTAAAGAAATTATTTTTTATGAAGGTAATGTTCAAGATGAAAAATTACTTATAAGTATTTTTAATAAGCATAGAATTGATGTGGTAATACATTTTGCTGGCTTAAAAGCTGTGGGAGAATCGGTTAAGATGCCGCTTGAGTATTATCAAAATAATTTAGATAGTACTTTAGTTTTGCTTAGTGTGATGAAAGAATGTGATGTTAAAAAGATTATTTTTAGTAGTAGTGCTACAGTATATGGAAATGCTAAGATAGTACCTATTAAAGAGACTAGTCCGGTTGGTGGTACTACTAATCCATATGGTACAACAAAATTATTTGTTGAGCATATTTTGCAAGATTTGAGTATAGCTGATCCAAATTTTAGTATAGTTATTTTACGATATTTTAATCCGATAGGAGCTCATAAAAGTGGTTTAATTGGTGATAATCCAAATGGGGTTCCAAATAATTTGATGCCTTATATAGTTAAAGTTGCTAGTAAAGAATTAGAATATTTAAATATTTTTGGAAATGATTATCCAACAAAAGATGGTACAGGGGTTAGAGATTATATCCATGTGGTTGATTTAGCGATTGGACATGTTAAGGCTCTCGAGAAAGTAGTTAAAGACAAGGGTGTATTTATTTATAATTTGGGTACTGGTATCGGTTATAGTGTTTTTGATATAATTGAGGCTTTTGAAAGAGAAAATGATATAAAAATTTTATATAAGATAAAGGAAAGAAGAGATGGTGATGTGGCGATTTGTTATGCTGATGTAACCAAAGCTTATGAAGAATTAGGATTTAAAGCAAAATTTGGAATAAAAGATATGGTTCGTGATAGTTATAATTTTTATTTAAAGAATAGAATTGAAGAGTAGTTGAAAGGTGTCGTTAATATATGAAGGTTGTTTATCTTTTATCAGTATTTTATTTGATAATATCATTTTTATTGTTAAAAAAAACGAATAAAAAGTTAAGTATTGTTTCTAGTGTTATTTATACAATTTGTTTATTATTTTGTTATAATACAGTTATTGTTTGTTTTTATAGTTTTTTTAAAATTAATGGAAGTTTGTTAGTACTTAGTTTATTTAATTATGGAATAGGTTCCATTCTTAATTTTATTAGCTTTCGTAGGAAAGAGATACAGAAGTTTACTATTTGTAAAAAAGAGTTGATTACTGTTTGTTGTGTATTAATAGTTGCATTTTTAGTAGGTTTTTTTAGATTTTCTGGATTTAAGATTATAAATTATGAAACTGGTGATCCGGCGATTCATTATCGAAGTGCATTGCATTTTGCAAGGGAGTTAGAGATATTAGATACTAATAATTCTAAGGATTTAGTTTATAATGATTTTAATCGTTTTATGCCTATATCTTATATTAATAGTGGATTATTATTAAATGTTTTTTCTGAATTTTCTAGTTATAAGGTATTTGTTATTTATGATGTTTTATGTTTGATATTAAGTTCTTTGTTGTTTTTTATTACTATATTTAATTTGTTTCAGAAAAAGAGTGTTCATATATTTTATTGTTTTATTTTGACTTTATTATATTTATTAGCGTTTCCATTAAATAATCTTGTTTTTGGCTTTTGTTATTTGGGATTGGGAATTATGGCTATTAATTTGTTATTTTTAACAGTTAGTTATTTTAAGGATTTTAATGAACAAATATTATTTAAGTTAATTATGTTGTTTATTTTAACTTTTTCATTATTTTTTTCTTATTATTTATTTATGCCATGTGTTTATTTGGCCTTAGGCATTTATTATATATATTTATGGAAAAAGAATAAAATTTCTGTAGGTAAGTTATTTTTATATGGTATTGTTACATTAATTATTCCATTTATAATTGGAATTGTTTATTTTGTTTTACCTAGTTTTATAAATGAGAGTAGTATGAGTATTTTAAAGAAGATTAATTTGTATTGGTATATTTATAGTAATATTACACCAATGTATTTGTTTTTTGTTGTTTCAGGAATTATTATTTATAAATTAGTAAGGTATAAAGAAAAGATAGATTATTTTAAGCTTAATTTATATATTATCTCAATATACATATTAATATTTTTTGTTCTATATATATTTAAATTGTCAGAAGTGTATTATTT
Source organism: Bacilli bacterium (assembly GCA_017480975.1). Lineage (GTDB taxonomy): Bacteria > Bacillota_I > Bacilli_A > RF39 > UBA660 > RUG11198. Next base: position 37,798 of record JAFURK010000011.1, on the reverse strand, counting down.
TTATAAGTTATTCTATTTATATTGGTTTTTTGTTATTATTTTCTTGGGGCAATTGTTAGTTAAATGGAAAAAGTATGTTTATGTGATTTTTAGTTTGATATTAGTTGGGATGGGGATAGTTTATTATTTTCCTAATTCTAAAGTTACATTGTTTTTAACTACTATTAATATTTATAATTGGAATATAAGAACGTTTAATGAGGATAGAATTATTTTTACTGAGAGTGAATTAGAAATAATGGATGAAAGTGTTAAGTATAAGGATATTTGTGAGTATAAGAATGAATTTTTAATATTAGGAAGTAAGTTTAAGAATTTTTGGTTTTATTCTTATACGGGAAGTATACCAGTATTTAATTATCAATATGTGGATCATCATCAATTATATGAGACTAATATAGGTTTTAGATTTTGGGAAAATTTAGCTAATTATGATTGTTTAGTATATTTTTATGAAGATAGTGTTGTTGATTATGATAAAGATAATTATGAGGTTTTATATAGTAATGAAGATGGGGCTATTTTAAAGAAGAAATGATTTATTAATAGTTGAAATATAACCTATTAGATATATTGGGGGATTAATATATTTTATAGGTTTTTATTTTAAAATAAAGAATTAAGAATTTAAAGCATTTTATAGTAAAGAAATTGAACAAAATAATATTCTTTGTTATAATTAAGTAAGAAAAGATGTGATGTTATGAGAAATATATTTATAGTTGGCGCTAGAGGGTATCATGCTAATTATGGAGGTTGGGAAACTTTTGTTAGTAATTTGGTTGATTATTACGGTGATAAAGAGACTAGGTTTTATGTTGGAGAGTTATCAAGTGATAGTCAAAGAGATAAAATTATGGAAAAATTAGATGATAATTTGTTTTTAAGTCCTATTTATGTTAAAACAAAATCTAGTCCAAAAATGTTCTTTTATGCAATGAAATCGTATGTTTATGTTTTAAAATATATTAAAGATAATAATTTAAGGGATTGTTATATATATGTTTTGGGGTTAAAATTAGGACCATTGTTATGGTTTAATAAAATGCTTAGAAGGAAATACAATGTTAAGATAATGGTTAATCCAGATGGGTTAGAGCATAGGAGGAGTAAGTGGAATAAGGTAGTTCAGGTTTGTTTTTTGTTATCGGAGTGGTCAATGCTTAATCATTGTGATAAAGTTATTTGTGATGGTTTAGGAATTCAAAAGTATGTTGAAGAGAAGTATAAGAAGTTAAAGGGTAAAACTACTTATATAGCTTATGGGGCTAGAAAAGTAGATTTTACTGAGATAGATGAGAGTGCTATTTTAAAGGAGTATAAATTAAAAAAAGATGGTTATTGTTTAATGGTTGGTAGATGTGTTCCGGAAAATAATTATGAGTTAGTGATTAGGGAGTTTATGAATAGTAAGGTTAAGAAAGATTTGATTATTATTAGTAATTTGAGTAGTAGTAATTATTATCAGGAACTAGTTAATGTTACTGGTTGTGATAAGGATAAGAGAATTAAATTTATTAATGGGGTTTATAATCAAGATAAGTTGGCAGTAATTAGAAAGAATGCTTATTTATATATTCATGGTCATTCAGTAGGAGGAACTAATCCTAGTTTGATTGAAGCTATATCTTTGACGGATTTGAATATTTTATATGATGTGTGTTATAATCGCGATATAGGTGGTGATACTTGTCTTTATTTTAAAGATAAGGGAAGTTTAGTCACACTTTTAAATAATAAAAAGTTACTTGATAGTAGTAAAAAAACTTTAGGTAGTGAAGCTAAAAAGCTATATGAGAATAATTTTACTTGGGAAAAAATTGTAGACCAATATAAACAAGTTTTTAAATAAAAGAGGTGGTATTAATGGAAAAACAACAAAGTTTTATTTATAGAAAAGTCCTTTCTAAATTTGAAAAAGTTATTTATTTGGGGAAGAAAGCTATTTATTTTGCATGGTATAGGCATCATTTTTTAATACCACCTAGGGTGATGATGAAATATATTCGTTCTTTTGTAGTGGCTTTAAAGCGAGGGAACAGTACTTCTAATTTATTTGTAAATCAGAATGCTTATATGAAATGGTTTAATGATAGTAAGGAAGATATTGAGTATAAGGATTTTAAATATAATCCACTTATTAGTTTTATTGTGCCTACTTATAATGTTTCTAAGGAATTATTAGAGGAATGTTTGAATAGCTTATTAAATCAAAGTTATAAGAATTTTGAAGTTTGTATTGCTGATGATTGTTCTACTAGTGAAGAGACTTTAGAAGTACTAAAAGAATATGAAGAGAAATATAATCAGGTTAAGGTTGTTTATCGCAAGAAAAACGGAATGATAAGTGAAGCTAGTAATACGGCTATAAAGATAGCTATGGGAGAGTTTATTGCATTAGTTGATAATGATGATGTAGTGGAAAAAGATGCTTTATATTATGTGGTAGATGCACTTAATAATAATAAAGATTTAGATATGATTTATAGTGATGAGGATAAGATTGATTTTAAAGGTAATTATATGGAACCACATTTTAAACCAGATTATTCTCCAGATACGTTAATGGGAGTTAATTATATTTGTCACTTATGTGTGTTGAGGAAGAGTTTAGTTGATAAATTAGGTGGTTTTCGTAAAAAGTATGATGGTAGTCAAGATTATGATTTATTTTTGAGAGTAGTTGAGAATACGAATAAAATTTATCATATTGAGAAAGTTTTATATCATTGGCGTCAGACCGCTACTTCAACGGCTGGTTATTTGGGGAATAAGAGTTATGCTTATCAGGCTGGTAAAAGGGCATTAGAAGATGCTTTAAAGAGGAGAAAGATAAAGGGAGAAGTATTAGATAATCCTAGGGTTAGTACTTATTTGGTTAAATATGAAAGTGATAATAAGTTGGTATCAATAATAATACCAATGAAGGATCAGGCTAAGGTTAGTAGAAGGTGCTTTGAATCTATTTATAATAAAAATACTTATAAGAACTTTGAGGTTATTGTTATAGATAATAATAGTTGTGAGAAAGAAACTTTTGATTTGTTAGATGAATATAAGGAAAAGTATGATAATTTTAGGGTAGAGAGATTAGAGTGTGAATTTAATTATTCTTATATTAATAATGAAGCTGTTAAGATAGCTAAGGGGGAATATTTATTATTTTTAAATAATGATACAGAATTTATTCAAGGTGATACAATTGAATATATGGTTGGTTATGCTAGACAGAAACATGTTGGGTGTGTTGGAATTAAGTTACTTTATCCAAATAAACAGGTTCAACATGCGGGGGTTGTATTAGGTTTTGGGGGAGTTGCTGGCCATATATATGTTGCTAATAGTTATCAAGATAATGGATTATTTGGTAGATTAGTTATGCCATATAATTATACGGCGGTAACAGCAGCATGTCTTATGATTAAAAAATCTAAATTTGATGAAGTAAAGGGTTTTGATGAAAAGCTAAAAGTTGCTTTAAATGATGTTGATTTAAATTTAAAAGTATTAGATAAAGGCTATTATAATGTTTGTTTATCTAATGTAGAGATGCTTCATTATGAAAGTAAGAGTAGAGGTTATGAAGCATCAAAAGAGAAACATGAAAGATTTCTAAGTGAGCAAGAATATATGAAAAAGAAATGGAAGAAAACTTTAGATAGAGATAAATATTTTAGTAAGCATAATTTTTAATAATAGAAAACTAGTCACTTGTATTTATATTTGACTAGTTTTTTGTGTAAAGAACCCCCGGATAGTCTGGGGGTTCCGTTTAGCTTAAGCGATGAGTATTTGATAAATGAAATCTCCTTTGCTATAATATAATTGCGGTCTGCCAACTGCAATTAAATAAGCAAAGGAGATAAGTCCAATGAAGGACATTAATAGTTTATCACATACAAAATGGAATTGTAAATACCATATTGTGTTTGCACCGAAATATAGAAGAAAAGAATTTTACGGCGCGAATAGATTAGAAATAGGAAAAATTTTAAGAAAATTATGTAGAAGGAAAGAAGTGAATATAATTACTGCAGAAGTATGTGTAGATCATGTGCATATGTTTGTATAAATTCTACCAAAATTAAGTATTTCTTCATTTATGGGATATTTAAAGGAAAAAGTAGTGTAATAATCAAATGGATAGAGATCTAAATGCCAGTATAAATATAATGTTTGAAGGATTAAAAATACATTTTAATAATTTTGCTTAAGTAAAAAGACGAACAAATTTTTCTGCTAGACATTAGCAGTTATTTAGTACGGCAGCGACTGTCGGATTTTAAGTCTCTCGTCGAAGCTTCAATAGAAGGTCAATGAAGCAGAAAAATCTTACCGTGAGGTAAGATACGTCAAAAAATAAAATTTAATAGAATTTTATTTTTGACCTTTGTTTGGTAATAATAGTCTTGATAAGCATTTTGATATAAAAGAAAAAGCACATTTTCATGTGCAATTTATTAGCGGCAGCAATCATGATGTCTATGTATTCCATCATTGCAGAATAATACAAAGAAAATAATTAGAACGATGATAATAATTAGAAACCAGTTTCCATCACCACCACATCCATATCCGTATCCATAACCTGGATATCCATAACCATACATAAAATAATCACCTCTTTTCAATATATTTTATTAAAAATTGGGAAAAATAAATATAACGGATACCTAAATTTTTGACTATTTTAGTTTTTAATAGTAATTTTATTGGTGGTATGGTATACTAAAGTTAAGTAGAGGAGTGAATTTGTGGCTAAAAAGAATATTAGAAAGAGAAAAAAGAATCATAAGAATCTGGTTGTATTTAGTGGTTTGGTTTCTTTGATGGTTGGTGTAGTAGTTTCTTTTGGATATAATTATTATGTAGAAAATAATTATAATACAGAAAAGCTAGTTAAAAGGGATGATAAAAAAATAGATTTGGTTGGAATTAAAAAGAGTTATCATGATTTTGTTAAGTTACAGGATGGAGCTAGTATATATGTTAAGAAAGAAAATGGTTATGAAGTGGCTAGTACTGCTTATGGGGAAATAGAAATTTCTTTGGATAGTACTTATGAAGTCGTTGATAAATATTTTAAAGTATTAGATAGTGATTATTATGTTAAGTATAATGAGGTTAGTGCTATTGATAGGTTAAGTGCTAAGAAGGGGGAATATAAATATTATAATAATTATATTGTTTATAATGAGAATGTTGTTTTAAAGGATGGGGCAAAGTTATATATAAGCGATAATAATTATTATGAGGTAAATGGTGGGAGTTATCCTATTATTATTAAAGATAGTGATAGATATGGAATTGAATATAATAATAGTTTAGTTTATGTTAATAGTAATGATATTAAAAGTTTGGTAGAAAGTACGAATACTGATTTAGGACATACGGATGGTTTGGCAGTTTTGAATTATCATTTTACAGTTAGTGCTAGTAATGAAAATGGAGAATTGAATGAGTGTGTTCAATCTATTTGTATTACTGATACCATGTTTGATAGTCATATTAAGTATTTAAAGGATAATGGCTATTATGCGGTATCAATGAGAGATTTAGAATTATTTATTGATGGTAAGATACAATTGCCTGAGAAAAGTGTTAGTATTACAATTGATGATGGTTGGTATGTGGCTAGATCAATTGCAATTTTTGAAAAGTATCAGATATTAGGAACGTTATTTTTAATTGGTAGTTTGGCTAGTCCAAATGATTATGTTTCAGAGTATTTGGAAGTCCATTCACATACATGGGGTATGCATGGGTTAAGTAGTGGTGATGATTGTCCTAATAGTAGTTTTAGAGGAGGAATTACTTGTTTTGATGAGAAGACAATTTTAGAAGATTTGAAAAAAAGTCGTGAGAGTTTGAATAATACTACTTATTTTTGTTATCCTTTTTATGATTATAATGAAAGAGCAATATCATTGTTAAAACAGGCTGGTTTTACGATGGCGTTTGCGGGAGAATTTCGGGATAATACAGTAAGAGTTGGTCAGGATAAGTATAAAATTCCTAGATATGTGATTACAAAGTATACAACAATGGAAAATTTTATTAGTTATGTTAGTTAGTAATGATTAGATTAGTGTTAAAACTAGTCTTTTTTCTTTAAGGATTTAGGTGATTAAGTGGTAGCTTTTCTTTAAATTGTGGAGTATAATAATGTTAAATAGTAAAAGGAGGTAATTTATTTGAAAAAAGAAGAGTTTTCATTTTTGTCTTATGATAAAGAGACACAAATTCATGGGGTAAAGTGGATGCCTGATACGGGGCTTAAGGCTATTATAATGGTTGTTCATGGGGTAACAGAACATATTTTAAGATATGAAAATTTTGCTAAGTATTTTGTTAGCAAAGGTATTGGGGTAGTTGGTATTGATCTTTTGGGACATGGAAAGTCGATTTCAGTGAATAAGAAATCAATGTATTTTGGCCCAATTGGTAGTTGGAATTTTGTTTTAGAGGATTTAAAGACTTGTAGAAATATGATTAATGAAGAGTTTGGGGATATTTCTTGTTATATATTAGGCTTTTCTTTGGGGTCATTTTTAACTAGAAATTATGTAATTAATTATAATAATGATTTTGATGGGGTAATTTTGTTAGGAACAGGGCAAAATGCTAAAATTGAGTTGCTTCTTGCTAAAATGATTGCTAATAAAGAGGCTAAAAAGTTTGGGGAAGATAATTCTAGTGCAATGATAAGAAAACTTACTTTTGATACATATAATAGTAAGTTTAAACCTAATCGAACAAAATATGATTGGTTATGTTCTAGCGAAAGGAGTATTGATGAGTATATGGCTGATTCACTAAGAGGTGGAGATTTATCGTCAGGTCTTTTTAGGGAAATGCTTACAGGAATGGATTTTGTTGCGCAGGATGAAAATGTTTTAAAGATGAATAAAGATGTACCAGTTTTACTTTTATCTGGTGATAGAGATGCGGTTGGCGCTAATGGAAAAGGGGTTACTAAGGTTTATAATAGTTTTAAGAAAAATGGGATAAAAGATGTAGAAATGAAATTGTATCCTGATTTACGTCATGATATTTTACATGAGGATGTTTGTGAAAGTATTTATGAAGATATTTTGATATGGCTTGATAAGCATTTTAAAAAGTAGGTGATATGATGGATAGGGTGAAAAGAATAAAAAATAAGTTAAAGGAAAATTTATCGAAAGGGCGCTATTTGCACTGTGTTAGAGTGGCAGAAGAGGCTAAATTGTTGGCACATGTATATAAAGAAGATGAGGAGAATGCTTATATGGCAGGATTACTTCATGATGTAGCTAAAGAATTTAGTTTAGAAGAAAATAAAAAATGGGTAAAGAAATATAATTTATCTAGTGATTGGTTAAATAGTAAGAATATTAAGATTGTTCATGCTGAAATAGGTTGGATAGTAGCAAAAGAAGTATATGGAGTTAACGAAGAGATAGCACAGGCAATTAGATATCATACGATTGGTAATGTTAATATGACTTTGTTTGATAAGATTATATTTATGGCTGATAAGATTGAAAGTGGTAGAGAAGATGTAAAATACTTAAAAGTACTTGCTTATCAAGATGTAGATAAAGCTATGATTAGGTTTCTTCATGAAAATAAGATAAGGTTAGAAAGAAAAGGTAAGGTATTTCATGAAGAAACAGAGAGGTTATTAAATAGATTAGTTTCTAATACTAGAAATTAGTCTATTTATATTAGAAAATTAAGATATTTAAGTATTTTAAATAAATAAAGAAGTGGTTAAGGGATTGTTGTTAATATAATTTTGTGATACAATAGGTTTAATTTTGTGAAGGAGTTAGTGAAATAGATGTTAAAAATTGAAAAAACAACTTTTAAAGAGAAGTCAACAGAGATAAATATCAGACAAAGAATGTATAAGGGGAAAAGTTTTATTACTTTAATTGTTACAACTGAGTTTTTTCCATCTTTAGTAGGTGAAAATTTAGTTAGTGGTATGATTGAAGCTAAGATTGACATTAATGATATTAGTTGTTTAGAAGCTTTAGTTGGTAAGAATTATAAGGGTGATATTGGTAGTGTTACTATTTCAGTTAATAATGATGGTATTTGGGAACATCAATCTTGTGATTCTTTTGAATTTTCTATTAGTAAGAGAAAGGGAAGAGATTTGAGTTTTAGTTTGAAGACTGATAATTGTAATTTGAAGACAACTGGTGTAATGGTTAGTTTATATAGTACTAGTTCTACTAAGAAAGAGTTAGAAAAGAATTTTGATTTAAGGGATTTTTATGATAAGCCGATTGTTAAAGACATTGGTAAGAGTCAGATTATGAAGTATTTTGTTAAGGAATAGTTAGTTTGATTTTATAGGTAAAGTATGTTAAACTAACTATAGTTTAGAATATATTATTTAAGTGGAGGATGATTTTATGGCTAAAGATAAGAAGTTTGTGCAAAACATTACTTCGAGGGATGTTGATTTTGCGCAATGGTATACAGATGTAGTTAAGGAAGCTAAGTTATGTGATTATTCATCAGTTAAGGGATGTTTAATTTATGAACCAAATGGTTATGCAATATGGGAGATGGTTCAAAAGAATTTGGATGCTCGATTTAAGGAAACGGGAGTTCAAAATGTTTATTTACCGGTGTTTATTCCTGAGAGCTTACTTCAAAAGGAAGCTGATCATGTAGAAGGGTTTGCTCCAGAAGTAGCAACAGTTACACGTGGTGGTTTTGAAGATTTAGAAGAAAATTTATGTGTAAGACCTACATCGGAGGTATTATTCTGTGATCATTGGCAGAAGACAATTAAGTCTTATCGTGATTTACCAAAGTTATATAATCAATGGTGTTCTGTAGTTAGATGGGAAAAAACAACAAGGCCATTCTTGCGTTCAAGAGAATTTTTATGGCAAGAAGGGCATACGATTCATGCTACCGCTAAAGAAGCAGAAGAAAGAACACAAATGATGCTAAATATTTATTATGATTTTGTTACAAAGGATTTGGCTATTCCGCTAATTTGTGGAAGAAAAACTGATAGTGAGAAGTTTGCGGGAGCTGAGGCTACTTATACAATAGAGGCGATGATGCATGATGGTAAAGCTTTACAATCAGGTACTAGTCATTTTTTTGGAGATGGCTTTGCGGAAGCATTTGGAATTAAGTTTTTAAATAAGGATAATGAATTAGAATGTGTTAATCAAACATCTTGGGGTCTTTCGACTAGAATAATTGGTGCGATTATTATGGTTCATGGTGATGATAGTGGGCTTGTATTGCCACCTAGAATTGCGCCAATTCAAGCAAGAGTTATTCCAATTGCTCAACATAAAGAAGGCGTATTGGATAGGGCTTATGAATTATTAAATAAATTACAAGCTAGTGGAATTCGAGCTGATATAGATGTTGCTGAGAAGACACCAGGATGGAAGTTCTGTGAACAAGAAATGTTAGGTATTCCAGTTCGTATTGAGATTGGACCTAAGGATATTGAAGCTGGTCAAGTAGTAGTTGCTAGAAGAGATAACTTTGAGAAGATTGTTGTTGATATTGATAAGTTAGAAGTAGAATTACCTAAGATATTAGATGATGTTCAAGAGAATATGTATGATAAGGCTAAGGATTTCATGGATTCGCATATTGATACAGCGGTTACAATGGATGAGATGATTAAGAAATTTAATGTTCAAAGAGGTTTCATTAAAGCTATGTGGTGCGGAAGTGAAGAATGTGAAGAGGCTATTAAGCACGAGACTGGTGGGGCTGGAAGTAGATGTATTCCATTTGATGAAGAACATTTGTCTGATACTTGTATTTATTGTGGTAAAACAGCTAAGCATATGGTTTATTGGGGAAAATCTTATTAATATAAAAAACTAAGCACTTTAAATTAAATATTTATTGTATTTAGTTTTTTAATTTTCTATTTTGATTAAATGAATAAATAATTATTTTGGGTTTATAGGTGATATGGTTAAGTCATAGTTGACAAAGAGATTTAAGTGTATTAAAATACATTTTGTTGTGAAAAGGGGGAGTTAATAGTGGGGGATATACAATTAGAAAAATTTTTAGATAAAGATGGAAATATTGATTTAATGAAATTAAAGAAAAATAAAGAGAAAAAGTTTTTACTACAAACATTTAAAAGTTTATTAATTGAAGATGATATTTCTTTAAATTATTATATTTTTGATGTAATTAGGAATAGTGATAATTATTTAGAATGTCGTGAATTATATGACGCTTTTATTAGAAATTTGGGAAGTTTTCTCAAAAGTATAAATGTAAAAAAATCTTTGAAAGTTGCTTATTTTTATAATTATTTATTAGATAATGGATATTTATCAATTAATAAAAATAATATTTATAAAAATTATAGAAGTGATACTGATTCTTATAATATGGAAATATTAGGTAGTCGTGTTATATCTGGGGTTTCAGTTTGTAGGCATAATGCTTCCATGTTAACGGATTTGTTAAATGTAATGGGGTATTCAGCTTGCAATGTTTCAGTTCGTGGATGTGATAGTTTAATTTATGAACTAATACCATCGTTATTGAAACTACAGCCTTTATATTTTGATCATTTGGTTACAGGTATTATCGATAAAGATGGAAAATATTTGTTTGATTCTACTTGTGAATATAATGTTGCTACATTTCAAAACAAAAGGGCTAAAAAGCTGGGAATAGCTCCTAATAGTATTGCGTTTTATTTGAATGATTCTGGGATTGGTTATAGGATAGATATGAAAACTGATAAAGATGTAGAAAATTTTAATTATCGATATGAAAAAGAAGAAGAAAGATTTAAGGATGCTGATTTTAAGAAAATATCAAGTTCAACTTTGGAGGACCTCTATAGCTTTACTTGTAATAAAGGAAAAAAGAGGGTTAAAGAATTAGAAGATTTTTATATGGAACATGAAGAAAAATTACAGAGAATAGCTCAACTGGAGAGAAAGTTATTTCCATGTTCTAATTTTGGGATAAGGACTTGGAAAATCAAGTAAAAACTAGCATAATAGCAACGATTTTGTTATAAGAATCGTTGCTATTGCTTATATAGGAAAGTTGCATATTTGGTGAAAAAATTAAGTAATTTATTGGTGTGGTGTATTTTTTTGTGAAGAGAATTAAAATTTTATGAGAAGCTATGACAGTATTAGAGATAGTATGAAGCACATCTTGCTTTTTAATCTTCTAGTTGTAATTTAGATTAGTTTTTTATCGGGAATATTATCGTTAAAGATGTATAGTTTAGCTGGCTTTTTTCCTTTGAAGTTGATTGTTTGGTTAGTATCTTTAACTAATCCTGAAGTAAGGATTTTTTTTCTAAAGTTTCTTCGATCTAATTCTTTATTTAAAATACTTTCATATACTTTGTGAATTTCAGGGATAGTGAATCCAGTTGGATATAGAGTTTTTAAAATATTAGAGTTAGTTATTAAGTATTTTAACTTATCGATAGAGTTATTTAAAATTTTATTATGGTCGTAGGCTAGGTTAGGAATTTTATTGATATCAAACCAGTCGGCATCGCTTGTTTTATTGGTTTCTTTCATAATATTTACTTTTTCAATATCAACTAATCCAATGAAACTAAAACCTAGCATTCGAAGTAGGGGAGATCGATCGATATCATCAATTACATTTACAAATTCTAAATTTATATTTTCTAAATTAGTTTTTTCTTTTATTTCTCTTTTGGCTGCTGTAGTTATTAGTTCGTTGTTGTACATGGCACCACTTACGAGGGCCCACATATTTTTATAGGGGTTATTAGTTCTTTTAATTAATAATACTTTAACTATCCCTTTATCGATTGTAAAAATAGAGTTAATAACGTGAGCACCCATATTTTTATATAGGGGATTATTTAATTCCATATCTTCATCTCCTTATATTAATTATATGTGTATTTTTTACGGTTGTCAATTACTTTTTTGATTAATGTAGGAAAGGAAATTTAAGCATTTTATTCAAATAAAGTGCTTATTTGGTATTTGGTTAATTTTAATGGGGTAAATGTGATAAAGGACTATTTTGTTAACGAATAATTAAAGAAATGCTTCTTTTTGATTTAGATGTTATAATGATAATAGATGGATAGAGAAATAGTTGTTAGGAGAGTAGTTTTATGAAAAGTGATTTATTAGATTTATTTTATAATTTTGTAGTAAAAGAAGCCGCTGAAGGAAGAATTGATTGTTATTTTAAATACAATATGATATTTAATACTAGGATAGTAGAAGATGATATAGAGATAATGTCTGATAAGAATAATTTTGATCTAGATGAGGTAAGTTCAAAAATTGATCAAGATAATTTATATTTAAATATTCCTACTTTATTAATTAAAAATAGGGCTGAATTTGAAAAGTTATTATTAGAGTATGTTGATAAGGCTTTAAAGTTTTATAGTGATGATAATTTTTATGATGAGGTTAAAAATAATCATTTTTTGGATAATGAAAAAGGTATCTCTAAAGAAAAGCAGATTATGACTTTGCTTTGGTCAAATGCTACTAATGAGGATTTTAATAATCCATGTGCTTATTTAAGGAAGAGAATTAATTTTTTTGAATTAGGGCGATTAGTTGAGTATGTAGAACCTAAGGAAGTATGTTATAGTGAAACATTAGATGGGATTATAGAAGTTTTGGTTGTAAAGAATCGACTTGAGAATGAAACACCATATTCTTTTCAAATGTTTCTAAAAAATTCTGACAATGGTGAAAGAATTTTCGAGTTTCCGAGAATTTATATGGGAATTAGTGATAATGTAGGTTATATTTATGCTATTCAAAATAGTAAGCATGGTTTAGTTAATGAAGATTATATAAAAAAGATTAATAGAAAGATGTATAAAGTTAATCAAGGAATTGATGTTAAGGAAGAAACTTTTGAAAATTTTGGTGTTGGTAATTTAGTTGATATTACGCCTAGTTTTTTAGTGGCTGCTAATGTAGTTGTAGGTATTTTTAGAGAGCTTGGTATTAATAGAGTTATAGTTCCATCAATTTTAAATAGTAGATGGAATGCAAAATTATTAGTTTTAATTAAGAATAAAGAGATATTAAAAATTAGGAGGAAAGAGGAGAATGAAATAAAAGAGATTGAAAAAGATTTTTATGATAAAGTGGCAAAAATACAATCTAATTTAACAGAAAAGTTTCTTCGAATTTTTAGAAGGTTAGGTTATCATCATAGTAGTATTGGTATTTTTGCTTTGCCAGGAGAAGTTGGTGGTAGTGATTTGGTTTTAAATATTTATGAAGGAGAAGATGTTTGTAATAATGCTTTTTTAGATGAAACATATTCTTTTAAAGATATTAATAATAGGCTTAAAAGATAAAAAATAATTTAAATAACTAAGATACAGATTATTAAAAATTTAAGTAATGTAATATAAGGATAAATGTATTAAAGGAATAGTATGTTTGTCTTTTTTATTTAAGAGGAAATTATGAATAAGTAATTTATTTAAATAGAATACTTATAGGGAATTAATCTTAAATTTTAAGAGGAAACTAGGTAGGAGTAGTATTAATTTTTAAAGGGTAAATTTTTCTTTTATATTATCTAATTAGGTGATATAATACAATAAACTATATTATTATAAATAATTTTATTAAATTAAGAGAGGAGCTATTAGTATGATAGAATCAATACAGTATGATGAAATTAAGAATAAAAAAAGGTATTTTCCATTAGATATTAATACCTCAAGTAAGTTATATGCTGATAAGGAGATAATATATAAATTTCCGTATTTTCTATCAAAGGATTTAAAACAAATACTAGAATATGTAGACCAATTAAATTTTAAAGAATTTATAAAAGTATTAAATCTAATTTACAATAAAGATGAGTTAATAGGATATTCTTTTCAAAGATATAAAAATTATAGAAGTTTAAATAAGAATAAATTGAGAAATTTTACTTTAAAAAAAAGTGATTGTTACAAAATTATTAAAATATATAATACTTTAGCAGAAAATTATATAGAATGTACAGATTTTCATCAAGGAAATGTTTTATTGGATTACCATACTAATGATATAAAATTATGTGATCTTGATTCTTTTTGTTTTTCTACTCATGAAGATTTAAAAGAAATTCAAATTAAAAAAGCTTTTATTCTTTCGATTGCATATTTATATAATTTAAAATATTGTGATGTTAAAAATGTTTTTTATGATGGTGGTATATATCCAAATAGTTTTATTAATAGATGTATAGATAATTTAGATAAATTAGATATAGATATGGCTTTGGCTTTAATAGATAGTTTAGAATATAATTCTATTTTGCAAGAAAGAAGAAAAATAATAGTAAAATCTAAGCAACTTAGTAAGTTAGGTTATTCTAAATTTAATAGATTTTAGGTTAAGAAATTTTTTTGTGTCAAACAAATTAAAAAAATCCTTAAGTTAATAACATTGCAAAATTTTTTTTTATACAAGAAGAAATTTCTCTTATTTTTGTTAACTAACAACAAACAAAAGTTCGCAAAAATATATTGACATAGACTATTCAGGAATGATAAACTTGAAAAGAATAATAGAGGTGGTGGTTAGAATATGTACAAAGCTTATAAATTTAGATTATATCCAAATCAGAAACAAAAAGTACTTATTAATAAAAATTTTGATTGTTTAATATTTGTCTATAATTACTATTTAACTTATATTAAAGAACATAAATATTTAAGTGCTAAGGCTTGTATAAGTCATTATGTAAATTATTTAAAACAAGAATATCCCTTTTTAACAGAAGCTGATAGTATCATAATTAGGAAGACTTTATTTATTTGATAAGCAATGGTTCTAAAATCCACGCACTTCCAGTTCATAAATTCTTTAAGAACTTGTAGATTTTTTTGGCATCTTTATGTATAATAATCGTAGGTGGTGCTTATTATGGGAAAAGGTTCTCATGCTCAATATGATATAGAATATCACATTGTATGAATAACAAAGTATAGATATAAGATATTAACTGGTAAAAATTGCGTATAGACTAAGAGAATTGTTAAGACAAGGATGTGAAGCCTGTAATATAACCATTGTACGTGGTAGTATTAGCAAAGAACATGTACATATATTAGTATCATGTCCATTAAATATTTCAGTATCTGATATGATGCAATATTTGAAAGGTAGAAGTTCAAAAAAATTGTAGGAAGGAAAAAATATTGGGGATAGTATTTATGGGTAATAGGATATTTTTGTAGAACAGTTGGAAATGTAACCGAAAATATGATTAAAGAATATATAGAAACCCAAGATAATAGTTTGGATTTAATAGATTTAAAAAATTAGTTTGTTACTTTGGTTTGGGTAAATAGTAGAAAGATGTTTTTTAGGCAAATTAATATAAAAATTATCCGAATAAATCACATGTATTTATGTACAAATAAATTTATAAAAAATAATTAGATAAGAGGTGTTCGATGTTTAATTTAGTATCAAAATATACTCCAAATGGAGACCAACCACAAGCTATTGAAAAATTAGTTAAAGGAATTACTGAGGGTAAAAAACATCAGGTTTTATTAGGGGCGACGGGAACTGGTAAAACCTTTACGATTGCTAATGTTATTAAGGAGATTAATAAGCCGACGCTAGTGCTTGCTCATAATAAGACACTAGCCGGGCAATTATATTCAGAATTTCTTGAATTATTTCCAGAAAATAGGGTTTGTTATTTTGTGAGTTACTACGATTATTATCAGCCGGAAGCTTATGTTCCTTCGACAGATACGTATATTGAAAAGGATTCTTCGATTAATGATGAGATAGATGAGTTAAGGCATGCGGCTACTTCTGGTTTGTTATCTCGTGATGATGTTATAGTAGTAGCGTCGGTTTCTTGTATATATGGTATTGGTGAAGTTGATGATTATAAGAGTAAAATGCTAACACTTAATGTTAATGATGATATAGCTAGGGAGGAAGTACTTAGAAGGTTAGTTGATATGTTATATGAACGAAATGAGATGGATTTAAAGAGAGGGACATTTCGTTCAAGGGGAGATGTAATCGAAATTATTCCTAGTTATGAAAGAACAAATGGTATTATGATAGAATTCTTTGGTGATACGGTGGATAGAATTAGTGAGTTTGATACTGTTACAGGACATATTATAAAGAATAAAAAGTCAGTATCAATCTTTCCAGCATCACACTTTGTTACTAATGATGATAAGTTAAAGATATCGATTGAAAGAATTCGTAATGAATGTGAAGAAAGATGTAAGTATTTTAAGGAACAAGGGAAATTTATTGAGGAACAAAGAATAAGAGAACGTTGTAATTATGATATGGAGATGCTTGAAGAAACTGGATTTTGTCATGGAATAGAGAATTATTCTAGGCATATAGCGTTAAGAGATGAGGGCGAAACGCCAACTTGTTTGATTGATTTCTTTAAGGATGATTTCTTGTTAGTTATTGATGAGTCACATGTTACGGTTCCGCAGGTTAGAGGGATGTATAATGGTGATAGGGCTAGAAAGATGAATTTGGTTGATTATGGGTTTAGGTTGCCTAGTGCTCTAGATAATAGACCTTTAAAATTTGATGAATTTGAGAGTAAGATTAATCAGGTTATTTATGTTTCGGCAACACCGGGGGATTATGAGATGGATAAGGTTGATGGTGAGGTAGTAGAGCAAATTATTAGGCCAACAGGCTTGTTAGATCCATTAATTGAAGTGAGGAGTACTAAAAATCAGATTGATAATTTGGTGGAAGAGATAAATAATAGAATTGAGAAGAATGAGAGAGTATTAATTACGACGCTGACGATTAGAATGGCGGAAGAGTTAACGAATTATCTTAAGAATATTGATATTAAGGTAGCTTATCTTCATAGCGAGGTAAAGACTTTACAAAGAATGCAGATTATTCATGATTTAAGAGTGGGTAAGTATGATGTAGTGGTTGGGATTAATTTACTTAGAGAAGGTATTGATATTCCCGAGGTTAGTTTGATTGCTATAATGGATGCTGATAAGCAAGGATTTCTTAGAAGTACTAGAAGTTTGATTCAAACAATTGGTAGATGTGCTAGAAATAGTGAAGGTAAAGTTATCATGTATGCTGATACGATTAGTGATAGTATGAAGGAAGCTATTGATGAGACCGAGAGAAGAAGAAGTATTCAAGAGGAATATAACAAAGTACATGGGATTATTCCTAAAACAATTATGAAAGAGATCCGCGATGTTATTAGTAATGAGGAAGAGGTAGTAGAAAAAGAAACGAAGAAGATGAGTAAGAAAGAGAAGGCTGACTTAATAGATAACATTGAAAAAGAAATGAAGAAAGCAGCTTTAGATCTTGATTTTGAAAGGGCGATGGAACTTAGAGATATGTTGTTTGAATTACAAAGTGAATAAAGTACTTAGATAGATTAAACTGAGTTATGAGGGAAAAGTTTTAGTTAAATCTTTATGCAATAGTAAAATCAAATTAAGTATTTTAACCAAATAAACTAATAGTTAAAGTGGGATAAAGTAATTGACTTAAAAGTAATTTAGTACTAAAATATAAATAAATAATTAAGAAAAGCGAAGATATGGAGTGGCGACCATGGAGCTATATATTAAGAGAGATTCTAATAAAGAATAAATAAGGTGGAACCGCGGGTAGTACTCGTCCTTATAAATTAGAATCTCTTTTTATATATTTGAGGAGGAATGATTAGATGGATAAATTAACAATGGATAAGATGGTTGCTTATTGTAAGCAATATGGTTTTATTTATCAGGGAAGTGAGATATATGGAGGTCTTGCTAATACATGGGACTATGGTCCATTAGGATCTGAATTAAAGGAGAATGTAAAAAGAGCTTGGAAGAAGAAGTTTATTCAGGAAGATAAAAATAATGTTGGATTAGATTCAGCAATACTTATGAATCCTAAAACTTGGGAAGCGTCTGGACATATTCAAACATTTTCTGATCCTTTAATTGATTGTAAGAAATGTAAGACTCGTCACAGGGCTGATAAGTTATTGGAAGATGCTAGTATTTGTGAAGAAGCGGGTGGATTAAGTCATGAAGAGTTAATGAATTTGATTAATGAGCATCATGTAGTTTGTCCAAAATGTGGCGGCTTTGATTATACAGATATTCGTGAATTTAATTTAATGTTTAAAACTTTTCAAGGAGTTACTGAAGATAATAAGAGTACGATTTATTTAAGACCGGAGACAGCACAAGGAATTTTTGTTGATTTCTTAAATGTGCAACGTAGTATGCGTTTGAAATTACCTTTTGGTATTGGTCAAGTTGGTAAAAGTTTTAGAAATGAAATAACACCGGGAAATTTTATTTTTAGGGTTCGTGAATTTGAACAAATGGAGTTAGAGTTTTTCTGTAAGCCGGGGACGGAATTAGGATGGCATCAATATTATAAAGATGCTTGTAAGAACTTTTTATTAAGTTTAGGGGTTAAGGAAGAAAATTTAAGATTTAGAGATCATTCTAAAGAAGAGTTAAGTTTTTATAGTAATGCAACTACTGATATTGAATATAAATTTCCTTTTGGATGGGGAGAGCTATGGGGAATTGCTTCTCGTACTGATTATGATTTAAGTCAACATCAAAAAGTTTCAGGAGTATCGCAATTGTATTTAGATCCGGAAACTAATGAAAAATATATTCCTTATGTAATAGAACCTAGTGTTGGGGTAGAGAGAACTGTGTTAACGATATTATGTGATAGCTATAATGAGGAAGAATTAGAAGATGGAAGTACAAGAGAAGTTATGAAATTACATCCATATTTGGCTCCTTATAAAGTAGCAGTGTTACCACTTGTTAAAAAGTATCATGCTGAATATGCGACTGAGTTAAGAGATAAGTTATCTAAGTCTTTTATGTGTACTTATGATGAGTCAGCTAGTATTGGTAAAAGATATAGAAGACAAGATGCGATTGGGACACCTTTCTGTATTACGGTTGATGATGAAACTATTACTAATGGAACAGTAACAGTCCGTGATAGAGATACGATGGAACAAATAGTAATTTCTATTGATGAGATAGAAAATTATGTGATGGATAGAATTAAATTTTAAGGGACTATTAGCTAGTTCCTTTTTGATGAGGTAAAAGTAAAAGTACTTATTAGTTAATTTGGTTGTTTTAAAGAAGTTATATGTTATAATGTTATTAGCAATCATTACTATTAAGGAGTTGGTGATTATGAGAAATACTAAACAAAGAAAAATAGTATTAGATATTATAAATAATAGTTATAGTCATCCAACGGCTTATCAAGTACATCAAGAGTGTATTAAAGTTATGCCTAATATTAGTTTAGGAACAGTTTATCGTAATTTGAATACTTTAGTTAGTCTTGGTGAGATTCAGAGATTAGATATTCCTAATCAGATGACTAGATATGATAAGGTTTTAAGTCATGATCATTTTATTTGTATTAATTGTGGTAATGTCTATGACTTAAAACGAAGTGATATTACTTATAAAGATATGATTGATGGTAATAAGGTTCTTAGTTGTAAGATTAATTATGAAGGAGTATGTGGTGGTTGCTTAAATAAAAGTGAAGGAGATGATATTAATGGAATTAAAGGGAAGTAAGACAGAACAAAATTTAATGACGGCTTTTGCTGGTGAAAGTCAAGCTAGAAATAAATATACTTATTATGCTAGTAAGGCTAAGAAAGATGGCTACGAGCAAATAGCCGCTATATTTGAAGAAACTGCTAATAATGAAAAAGAACATGCTAAGATGTGGTTTAAAGAGTTACATGGTGGTTCTATTCCTGATACTATAGAGAATTTGATTGATGCTGCTGAAGGGGAAAATTATGAGTGGACTGATATGTATTCAGAATTTGCTAAAGTAGCTAAAGAAGAAGGTTTTGATAGAATAGCTTACCTTTTTGAAGGGGTTGCTGCGATTGAAAAGGAACATGAAGAAAGATATAGAAAGTTAATTGAAAATATTGAAGGTGGATTAGTTTTCTCACGTGATGGCGATAGAATTTGGAAATGCCGTAATTGTGGTCATATCGTTATTGGAAAAGATGCTCCAAAAGTATGTCCTATTTGTGCTCATCCACAAAGCTATTTTGAAATTAAAGCTGAAAATTATTAATAATAAGATTGATATTAGATTGAAAGAATTGATAAGTATTGTTATTTATCAGTTCTTTTTTTTGAACAAATTTTAAAAATAAAAAGGATTTTGAAAAATCATGGAGAATAATATAAGTAGAAGGGTTTATTATTTAATTAAGATATTATTGAAAGGATGTAGTAAAATGGTTGAAGAAAAAGTAATTAATAAAAAATATTTAAGGATGATAGATAAGGAGTTAAAAATGATTCCTCTTACTTTTGATGTTGTTTTTAAAGGTGTATTTAGTAGAAATCCTAATATTTTAAAAAGATTTTTAATTAGTATTTTAGATTTAAAGTTAGATATTAAAAATACCAAAATAGAGATATTAAATAATGAATTATTAAAAGAAAATGTAAAAGAATATCAAAAAAGAGTTGATATTTTAGTTGTATTAAATGATACAATTTTTATTGATATTGAATTAAATCGTAGTAATTTTGAAAAGGTTAAATTAAGAAATTCTATGTATTGTGATAAGTTATATAGTATGCTTTTAGAGATGGGTGATGTTACAACTAAATTAAAAGATATCTGCTTATATCAGTTAAATTTAAATACTGAGGACAAGTCTATTACTTATGGTGAAGATATTATCGTATCATATAGTTTAGTAACCCAAGATATCTTTATTAAAAATAAATATACGATCTTAAAATATCTTGAATTCTATCGTAATCTATATTATACTAAATTTGATAATTTAAGTGAGGATGAAATATGGTTAGCATCTTTAACTTCTAGAAATTTTACAGAGTTAAATAAAATGTTATCCCATATTTTAACTGATAAAGATAAGAATAAATTTATGAAGGAGACGATTAGAATGAGTAAATTAAATTTTAATTTACATGAGTGGGAAAAAGAAAAGATGGACGAGCTTGTTAGATTAGAATCTAAGAGAGTTGATAGAGAAGAGGGAAAAGAAGAAAATACGCTTGATATAATAAAAAACATGTTAAAAAACAATATTTCTTTAGAGTTAATTGCTAAAGTAACTGGTAAATCAATTGAAGAGATAGAGGATATAAGAAAAAAATTAGAAATACAGGAGTTGTGAGTAATTTGATAATAAAAAATTGGAATTTTAATTTACATGAGTGGGAAAAGGAAAAGATGGATGAGCTTGTTAGATTAGAGTCTAAGAGAGTTGATAGAGAAGAAGGGAAAGAAGAAAATACGCTTGATATAATAAAAAGCATGTTAAAAAACGATGCTACTTTAGATTTTATTGCTAAAGTAACTGATAAATCAATCGAAGAGATAAGAGAGATAGCTGATTCAATGAATGAATAGTCTCTCTTTTTTTAGAATTACTTCTTGATAAGTATTTTAAAAAATGAAAAAATTTCAAAAATAAAAAGGAAATGAAGAAGTTATCTCTAATAATATAAGTAGAGGAGGTAGAACTAGTTGTGATAAAATTTAAAGAATTACCAGATGAGGAAAAGCCGAGGGAGAGATTGGTGTTATATGGAGCGAAGGCTTTGAGTAATGAAGAATTATTGATGATTATTTTGAAAAGTGGGACGAAGAAGTATTCGGTTAAGGAGTTAGCTTGTCAGTTGCTTAAGAGTTGTGATGGAATTAAGGGATTACGTGATATTACGTATCAAAAATTATTAAAAATTGAGGGAATTGGACAAGTTAAGGCGATTGAGTTAGAAGCGATTGTAGAATTATCAAGGCGAATTGGGGTTGATGTAGATGTTAAAGATATGATTACTTGTACTAATCCAGAGACAATTATATATTATTTTAATTCGCTATTTAAAGGAAAGAAACAGGAAGAATTTTATGTTATTTATTTAGATAATAAAAAGAAATATTTAGACAAAAAGAAGTTATTTGTTGGTAGTATTAATTCATCTGTTGTTCATCCTAGAGAGATATTTAAACAGGCTTATTTATTATCGGCATCATATTTGATTTGTATTCATAATCATCCATCAGGGGATCCGATGCCTAGTCGTGAGGATGTTAATTTTACGGATAATTTGGATAAGATAGGTAAGATGCATGGGATATATTTAGTTGATCATATTGTTATAGGGAAAGAACAATATTATAGCTTTTATGAGAATAAGAATATTTTAAATAATAATTAAGTAGTATTTTTCATATATTGATAGTGTAGGTGGTTTATGAAAAATATCGTTAAGATGATTGGTTTATTTTCACTAATTGGGTTTAGTTTTTTTTATACAGATAAGGTTATTGAAGTAATAAGAGAAGAAGATGAGATAATGATTGAGCTTTCTAGTGTTGAAGATATTTATAAAGTGTTACCAGTTAATGCTAATGTATTAGGTAATACGATTGTTCCAGGGTTAGAGGGAAGAACAATTAATATTGATGAAAGTTATAAGAAAATGAAGAATAGTGGGATATTTAATAAAAATTTAATTGTTTATGATAGTGTTCTTCCGGAGGTTAGTATTAATAATAATCGAGATAAATTTATAATACAGGGTAATAATAATAAACAGATGGTTAGTATATTATTTATTTTAGATAGTGATAAGTATTTTGATGAGATAAATGCTATTTTAAATAGTAAGGGTGTGATGGCTAATTACTTTGTTAGTTATTCTTACTTGATTGATAATTCGACAAAAATTAAAGAGATAGAAGGAAATGAATTTTATAGTTATGGGGATAATGGGAAATATAATGCTGATAATTTATTGTTTTCTAATAATTTGATTAGTAGAATTAGAGAGGAAGAGGCATTTTATTGTTTAGCAGAAGATATGAAAGAAGAGGTGTTAGAGTTATGTAGTAATAATAATTTATATACAGTTGTTCCAACAATAATTGGTGATAAAACTCCTTATACTATGGTTAAAAATAATTTAACTAGTGGTAGTATGATATTGCTATCAATGAATAAAGAGACAGTAAGAGAGCTTTCAACAATAATAGATTATATTAAGGGAAAGGGTTTTAAAATAGGGACTTTATCTGAGTTATTAAGTGAAGAATTGTCTAGTTAGTTTTGTTTTAGGAAAGTGCTTATAAGGGATTGAACTTAAATAATTAAATTCTATGTAATAAGTAGAGATAAAGGTAATTTTAAGGATAATTTCCTTTTTCTTTTCTTCCATTCTTGACAAGATTGTAAATACTAGATACAATTATTATGGTATAGTTTAATTATAATTTAATTTTCTATATTATATATATATAATGAATGGAGGTGTTATATGAATACAGTATTAATCTCCATTTTAGTATTTATTCTTGGATTAATTATTGGGGTTTTAACAATGATAGGCCTAAATACATTAAAGAAAAAGAAAGATGAAAAAGAGGCTTTAGATATAGTTGAACAAGCGAAGAAAGCGGCTGAAAAAAATAAGCGAGAATCCATTTTGGAAGCAAAGCAAGAAATTAATAAGCTTAAAATTGAAACTGAAAAAGAAATTAAAGAAAAGAAAAAAGAAATTAAAGATTCTGAAGATAGACTTTTAAAAAGAGAAAGTAATATGGACAGAAGAGATGTAGCATTGCAGAATAGGGAGGATGCTGCTAACGAAAGAGAAAATGCTTTATTAGATAAGCAAAAAGAAATTCAAGAAAAATATGAACAAATGGAAGAGATTAAAAAGGAGCAATTTGCTAAATTAGAAGAAATTGCTAATTTTACTAAGGGACAAGCTCATGATGTATTAATGAAACAAGTAGAGGAAGAAATGTCAAAGGAAATTGCTAGCTATATTAAGGAAAGAGAATCTGAGGCGAAATTAGAATCTGATAATATTGCTAAAGAAATGATTATGAATAGTATGCAAAGATATGCAGCTGATGTTACTAATACCCAAACGGTATGTGTAATTAGTCTTCCTAATGATGAAATGAAAGGAAGAATTATTGGCCGTGAAGGAAGAAATGTACGTACTATTGAAGCGGTTACAGGCGTTGATTTAATTATTGATGATACTCCTGAGGCCATAGTTATATCTAGCTTTGATCCTTTAAGAAGAGAAATAGCCAAACTTACATTAGAAACTTTAATTAATGATGGGAGAATTCATCCAGCTAGAATTGAAGAAGTTTATGATAAGACTTGTAATGATGTTAAAGCTACGATTCGTGAATATGGTAGGGACGCGATTTATTCATTAGGACTTAGTAAAATGGATGCCGAGTTAATCGAAATAGTTGGTAAGTTACATTTTAGAAGTAGTTATAGTCAAAATGCCTTACAACATTCAATTGAGGTTGCTAATATTGCTGGGCTTTTAGCTGGTGAGTTAGGGGAGAATGTTAATTTAGCGAAACGGGCTGGACTTTTACATGATATTGGTAAGGCAATCGATTTTGAAATGGAAGGAAGTCATGTTCAAATAGGAGCTGAACTTGCTAAAAAGTATGGTGAAGATGAAGTTATTATTAATGCTATTCTTTCGCATCATGGTGATGCTGATCCAACTAGTATTATAGCTTCAATAGTAGCAATAGCAGATACTATTTCGGCATCGCGTCCAGGAGCTAGAAATGATACTTCTGAAAATTATTTCCAACGTTTAGCGCAATTAGAAGAGATTGGAAATTCAGTTAATGGAGTGGAAAAGGCTTACGCTGTGCAAGCAGGAAGAGAACTTAGGGTTATTGTAAATCCAACTGAAGTAGATGATTTGATGAATTATCAAATAGCTAGACAAATTAAAGAAAGAATTGAAGAAGAAATGCAATATCCTGGTACTATTAAGGTAACTGTAGTAAGAGAAACAAGAGCTTGTGAAGAAGCTAAATAAAAATATAAGAAATTCGGTTCTAGAAATAGAGCTGAATTTTTTTGATGGTATTTGTAAATAGGTTAAAAGATAAATAAGCATTTTTTGTATATATAACTTTTTATAAAAGAGATGGAACTTACATAAAAGTACTTTTTTAGGTTTGAAACTATTGAAAATTAGCTTGATATATTATATACTTAAGGTATATGTTTAGAGAAATATTTTATATTTGTATTAAGGAGTTGCTAGTATGAGAGAAACAAAAATTATGAAAGTTTTTGAACGATATATAAAGAATTTTGATATGAATAAGGGTAATGTTAAGGCTATGTATTTTCATAGCATTAAGATGATGGAGTTATGTAAAGATATTGCTTCTAATTTAGGGGTTTTTACTGATGAAGAAGTTATTGTTTGTGGTTTAATTGGCTTATTTCATGATATAGGAATGTTTAGTAATAAGTTTAAGAATTGTTTAACTTTAGAGGATAATACTGATAAGTCAAAAGAAAGTATTGAGATATTATTTGAGAATGAGAAATTAATAAGGGATATTACTGATGATAAGAGTTATGATGATATTATTAAGATAGCAATATATTGTCAGAATAAGAATGGTTTACCTAAGGGGTTTGATAATAAAGTGTTACATTTTTGTATGGTTATTAAGGATGCTCATGTTATAGAGAATTTTAGAATGGTTATTAATTATCCATATATGGATATGCATATTGATAATTTTCCTAATGATTTGGTTTATAATGATTTTAAGAAATATCGGGTGATTAATTCTAAAGTTAGTGATAATGATGCTGATAAGATATTAGAAGTGATGTCGTTAGTATTTGGTGTTCATTATAAATATAGTTATGCATTACTTAAAGAAGAAGCTTGTGTTAATAAGTTAGTGTCAGCTTTAAAGATTAGTAATAAGAATATTAATAAGTTTTTTTATCAGGTTGGTACAGTACTTAATGCGTATATTGAAAAAAAGATTGGTATGACTATGGTTGAAACAAGATAAGAGGAAATATTCTTATAAGTATTCTTGGATAAAAAAGGGCAAAAAAAATAATAAACAATAGAAAGATTGGTGGATAAAATGCTTGATAAGAAGTATAATTCAAAAAAAGTTGAAGAGGGTAAGTATGATATTTGGAAAGCTAAGGGGTATTTTAAGAGTGGAAACTTAAGTAAAGAGCCTTACTGTATTGTTATTCCGCCTCCTAATGTTACGGGTAAATTACATTTAGGGCATGCTTGGGATACGGCTATTCAAGATATTTTAGTTCGATATAAGAGAATGTGTGGCTATGATGTATTATGGTTACCAGGAACTGATCACGCAGCGATTGCAACTGAGGTTAAAGTTATTAATCGTCTTAAAGAGCGTGGACAAGGTAAGTATGAGTTAGGCCGTGAAAAGTTCTTAGAGGAATGTTTTAAGTGGAAAGAAGAACATGAAAATATCATTAATGAACAATGGGCTAAGCTTGGGTTATCAGTTGATTATGATAAGATGAGGTTTACGATGGATGAAGGTCTTAGTTTAGCAGTAAAAAAAGTATTTGTTGATTTATATAATAAGGGACTTATTTATCGAGGCGAAAAGATTATTAACTGGGATCCACTTAGTCAGACTGCTTTATCAAACGAAGAGGTAATCTATAAGGATGTTCCAGGTGCGTTTTATCACATTAAGTATTTTTTAGAGGATAAAAGTACTTATTTAGAAGTGGCTACGACTAGACCAGAGACTTTGTTTGGAGATACAGCAGTTGCTGTTAATCCAGAAGATGAGCGATATAAAGATTTTATTGGTAAGAAAGTTATCTTGCCGGTTGTTAATAAGTTAATTCCGATTGTCGCAGATGAACATGCGGATCCAGAGTTTGGGACGGGTGTGGTTAAGATTACGCCAGCTCATGATCCTAATGATTTTGAAGTAGGGAACCGTCATAATTTAGAGCGAGTAAAAGTAATTAATCCTGATGGTACAATGAACGAAAAGTGTGGTCAATTCGCAGGAATGGATCGTTTTGAATGTCGACGTGAACTAGTTAAGTATTTGGAAGAAAATGATTTATTAATTAAAATTGAAGAAATGGTTCACTCAGTTGGTCATTCTGAGAGAACAGATGTTATGATTGAACCATATTTATCAAGACAATGGTTTGTTAAGATGCGTCCTTTAGCGGATAGAGTATTAGAAAATCAAAAAGATAAGGATAAAAAAGTTAATTTTGTTCCAAAAAGATATGAAAAAACAATGAATCATTGGATGGAGATTACTTATGATTGGTGTATTTCAAGACAGTTATGGTGGGGACATCAAATTCCAGCTTGGTATAAAGGTGAAGAAGTATATGTTGGAATAGAAGCACCTAAAGGTGAAGGCTGGGTTCAAGATAATGATGTTTTAGATACTTGGTTTTCAAGTGCGTTATGGCCTTTTGCAACCCTAGGTTGGCCGGAAGAAACTGAAATGGTAAAGAGGTATTATCCAAACAATGTTTTGGTAACTGGCTACGATATTATTCCATTTTGGGTTAATAGAATGACCTTCCAAGGGTTAGAGTTTATGGGTGAAAGACCATTTAAAGATTGTTTAATTCATGGGTTAATCCGTGATAAGCAAGGTAGAAAGATGAGTAAGTCGCTAGGTAATGGAGTAGATCCAATGGATGTTATTGATGAATATGGGGCTGATGCGTTAAGATTTTTCTTGACTACTAATACAGCAAGTGGTATGGATTTGAGATATGATGAAGATAAGGTTAAATCAACTTGGAACTTCATTAATAAATTGTGGAATGCCTCTCGTTATGTGTTAATGAATATCGAGGATTTAGAATTTATTACAATGGATGATTTAACTGATGCTGATAAATGGATATTAACGAAGTTAAATAAGACTATTAAAGAAGTTACTAAGTCAATGGAAAAGTATGATTTTAATATTGTAGGTAATACTTTATATAACTTTATTTGGTCAGATTTTTGTGATAAGTATATTGAATTATCTAAGTTTAATCTGAATGATACTACAAAGAGTGTCTTGTTAAAAGTATTAACAGATATTTTAAAGATGTTACATCCATTTATGCCATATGTAACTGAAGAGATATATGGCATGCTACCAGGTGAGAAGGCAGAGTCTATAATGGTTGCGGACTATCCGAAATATGATAAAAAGCAAGTGTTTAGCTCAAGTGAGACAAAAATAGATTTATTATTAGAGTTCATTACAATGGTTCGTAATAAGAAGCAAGAGTTAAATATTGGTAGTGATTTTAGGGTAATTATAGATGGTATTTCTGAAGATGTAAAAACAATACTTATTAAGAGTTTAAAATTAGAAGGTAAGGAAGTAACGGAGGTACCAGAAGGCTACGCTAAGGAATTAATTAAATTAGAAGATTTAAGCTTAAGTATTATTTATGATAATAGTAAGAATGAAGAAGAATTATTAAGTAGTTTGAAGAAAGAACAAGATAGATTAATTAAATCAATTGAAAGAAGAGAAAAATTACTTAGTAATGAAAATTATCTAAAGAAGGCACCAGCTAATATTGTTGAAACTGAAAGATTAGCACTTGCTAAAGAGAAGGAACAATTAGATTTAATAGTGGATAAATTAAATTAAAAAGTTAATTATAAATTAATTTGAGAATAACCTATTGATTTATGATGATAATTATAATATAATTAATAAAAGAGAATAGAGGAGAAAAAAGATTATGAAGAGTTGTTCAAGATGTGGAAATAAAATGATTGAAGGGGTAAAATATTGTCTTAATTGTGGCAATGAAGTTGAAGTTGTAACTGAAAAAAAAGGAAAAGAATGTTTACATTGTGGTAGTAAAGTGATTGAGGGAATTAGATATTGCCTTAATTGCGGTGCTGATGTTGATGTAAATGGATGTAAAAAAGATAAAGTAAAGAAAAGTGTAAATAAAAATGTAGTAAATTCAAGATTGTCAATTGAGTTATTTGAAATATTTTAATTAATTGTACTTTACAGTAAAAGAATATAAAGTAAAAGGGGAAATAATATCTTAAAATATAATTTTCTCTTTTATTTTACTATATAAATTAAGGAGGAGTGAATATGGCTAAGTATTGTCGAAATTGTGGAACAGAATTAAATGAAGGTGTAAAGTTTTGTTCGAAATGTGGTACTAAGATTGAAAATATTGGAAGTGTCAATCAAAGTACTTATAATGAAAGCAATCAAGTGTTAAGAAGAGAAATTGCAATATCAGTAATTTTGTCAATTGTAACTTGTGGTATATATAGTATTTATTGGTTTGTTGTGATGACTGATGATGTCAATAAAGTATCAAATGAAAATGGGACATCTGGAACGATGGCATTTGTGTTTTCATTATTAACTTGTGGAATCTATATGTATTTTTGGAGTTATAAAATGGGAAAACAAATGCATGAGGCTGGAAGTAGAAATGGGATAGAAATAGCGGATAATTCAATTTTATATTTGGTATTATCATTATTTGGATTAGGAATTGTTAATTATTGTTTAATTCAAAATGATTTGAATAGATTGGCTAATTAATGAGGAAAAGAATTATAAAAGTAATATCTGTAATAAGCATTTTATTATCTTGTTTATTAGGATATTATTTTTTAAATAAGTATTATTCATTTTCAATTCCTTGTCTTTTCTATAAGGTTACTAATTGGTATTGTCCAGGATGCGGGATTACTAGATGTTTATTTTCATTACTAGAAGGAAATATTAAACAAGCCTTTTATTATAATCAATTAGTAACGGTATTATTAGCTCCTTTTGTTATTTATGAGATAATTAGAATAATTGGTTATGTTAAGGAGAAGGAACTAATAAAAGTACCAAATATAGTTTGGAATCTTCTATTAGTTATTGTAATTATTTTTGGGATAGTTAGAAATTTAGTTTAGAGGTATAAATTATTAAAAATGACAAATATTAGTAATGGTGATAAAATATGGATAATGAATTATTATTAGTTATTTTTAGAACAATATTAGTACTTGTCATTTTATTTATTTTGACTAAATTTATGGGTAAAAAACAAGTTAGTCAAATGAATATTTATGATTATTTAGTAGGGATTACAATTGGCAGTATTGCTGCGGATATAGCATTGGATATTGATAAAGATTTAATGGCAGGAGTAGTTTCTTTAGTTATTTTTGGGTTATCAGGGGTGTTAGTTACTTATTTGACTTTGAAAAGTATTTCATTTCGAAGAATATTTTCAGGGGTTCCAACAGTATTAATTGATAAAGGTAAAATCCTTTCTAATAATCTAAAAAAGGAAGGAATAGATATTAATGATTTACAGGAAGAAGCTAGACAAAATGGCTATTTTGATTTGAGTAAGGTTAATTATGCAGTGTTAGAAACTAATGGTAATATAAGTTTTTTAGCTAAAGCTGATGAGGAAATGGTAACAAGAAAAGATATGAAAATTAAGGCTCAAGATGGGGGATTGTGTGCAAATATTATTATTGATGGAATGTTACTAGAGAATAATTTAGAAAATATGAAGAAAGATAAGGGATGGTTAGATAAGGAGTTAAGTAAAAGGGGATATAAAGATTATAGTAATATTCTTTTACTTACTTTAGATAATAGTGGTAAAGTAGTTGTTTTTGATAAAAATATTGATATTGATACTAAGGTATTGGAATGATAATATAGGGACTTTCATAGTTATGAAGGTTTCTTTTTTTGAGAAAAATACTTATTTATTGGTTAGGTATTTAAATTAAGGTTATCAGATAGTTAAGTATTTTTGGGGTAAAAAATGGATAAATTTAAAAAAAATACTTGACATTTTACTAGAAAGTAACTATTATATAGAGCCAACTAAGGAAAGCTTATGTCTTAGAGTTAGTTTTAGTAGAGGGTAAGGGATTGGTTTGAATGAAATGGTTTAGAAGAAAGCGGTCGCTGCAGATAAAACCGAAGTTGATATTTTTAGGATTAATTTTTATTGTTATTGTGGCTAGTGGCTATTTGGTTTTTATGTTAGGTGATGATGAGACTAAGGTGGCTTTGACTGATAGTAGTAGTAAAGTTAGTTTGGAAGTGGATTTATCAAGTAATAAGGTTTTGGAGTGGCAGAACTATTATAATAATAATGATATTAAGGGGAATATTACAATTGATGGTATTAGTGATTTTGATTATCCAATTGCTCAATCGATTGATAATGATTATTATTTAAATCATAACTATAGTAAGGAATATGATAAGTATGGTGCAATTTATGCTGATTATAGGGTTAATTTAGATAGTAGTAAGAAAATATTAATCTATGGTCATAGTTCAATTAAGAAGGATGTACCTTTTAATGAATTAGAGAATTATTATAGTAGTGATTATTATAAGGAACATAAGTATATAACAATAGAGACTAAAACTAATAGAAAAAGATATGAAATTTTCTCAGTGTATGTAGAAACAAATGATTTTACTTATATGAATATGAATTTTGATAATGAAGCTGATTGGTACTTGCATCTTTTGCGTTTGCAAAGTAAATCGCTTTATCCAATTGATGTGGAATTGGCGAGTGATGATGAAATTTTAATAATGCAGACGTGTAGTAAACATCCAGATTATCAGAATTATCAAAATAAGTATTTGTTAATTGTTTCGAGGAGGGTTAAGGAATGAAAAAGATAGTTTATTTTTTACTAGCGTTGGTTAGTTTAGTTGTGTTAGGCATTTTAAGTATGGGTTCTAGCGCGAAAACAGTAATAGCAAACGCTAAAGATGCTAATGATGGATATAGTTATTATTCTAAAACAACTTTTGATCATATTGATATTGAGTCAGAGGCTTCTTTTACTTATTATGTAGATGGTAAGCCGGTAAAGGTAGATATTAATTTTTATAATGATAAAGCTAATTTGTCAAAGATTAATATTTATAAGAAAAATAAGGATGGTACTTTAACAGAAATACCAGTTAAGGGTAATTGGCAAAATCAATCTGGTTCTACCGATAAAGAGTATCGTATTAGTGGTACTTTTGATAGATATTATGATAGTAGCGCTAAAGATAAGAAAGAAGTAGTTTATGTGGTTAAGTTTACTTTATCAGTAACTATTAATGGAGTTAGTCAAGATTTAGTGTACACAGAAGATTATTCTTATAGTTCATCTAATAATGTTTGTCCAGGTAATAGTAGTAATAAGGTAATTGATGTAGAGATTACTGGGACGAAGTTAGAAGAGTTCTTTTCGTCTTCAGTAAAAATTATTAAAAATGTTGAAAATGCTGATGACGCTACTTTTACATTTAATGTTAGTGCTGTTAATAGTAGTGTTAATTTTAACAAAGATGTTCAAATTACAACAAGTAGTAAAACAGGATTTATTACATTAGGGGGATTACAACCTGGAGAAAAGTACATAATTTCAGAAATTAATATTCCTGAAGGTTATGAGTTAGTAGGTAGTAATGAAATTGAAATTACGGTTGAAAAGAATAAAACGATTGAGGTTACTTTTAATAATAGAGCAGAAACTGTTGATGTAAGTGGAACTAAGACATGGGATGATAAAGATAACCAAGATGGAATTAGACCAACTGAAATTACGGTTAAGTTATTAAAGAATGGTGTAGAATTTAAGGAAGTTAAAGTTAATGATACTAATGGTTGGAAGTATAGCTTTAATGATTTAGATAAGTATGAGAATGGAAAAGAAATAGAATATACAATAATTGAAGATGAAGTAGAAGGTTATTCAACTATAATTAATGGTTATAATATTACTAATGTTCATGAAACTGAAGAAACAATTGTAAGTGGTGTAAAGACATGGAATGATAGTAATAATCAAGATGGAATTAGACCAGATAGTATTACTGTAAATCTATTAAAAAATGGTGTACAATTTAAATCTATTGAAGTAACTAAAGAAAATGATTGGTCATACAAATTTGAAAATTTAGCTATGTATGAAAATGGAAAAAAATTACTTATACGGTAACTGAGGATGCAATAGAGGGATATGAAGTTGAAATAAATGGTTATAACATTACTAATACATATATTCCAGAAACTACAACGGTTGTTGGTAAAAAAATATGGAATGATAATAATAATCAAGATGGAATTAGGCCTGAAAGTATTGTAATAAGGTTATTAGCAGATAATCAAGAGGTTAGTTCAGCTGTTATAACTGAAGGAGAAAATGCTGATTGGGCTTATGCTTTTACAAATTTAGATAAATATAATAATGGTGAATTAATTGAATATACAGTAGTAGAAGATGCTGTTGATGGATATACTACTACGTACAGTGAAGATAATCCGTATGTTATTATTAATACTCATTTAGTCGAAAAAATAAATATAGATGGTACTAAAACATGGGAAGATAATGATAATCAAGATGGAATGAGACCAGAATCAATTACAGTAAGATTGTATGCTGATGGAGAAGAATTTGATTCTAGAGTGGTGACAGAAAATGATAGCTGGGCTTATAGTTTTACTGATTTAGATAAGTATAAAGATGGAAAATTGGTAAGTTATACAATTGGCGAAGATGCAGTGGAAAATTATTCAACAGTTGTAGATGGTTATAATATTATTAATACTCATTTAATAGAAAAAATAAATATAGATGGTACTAAAATATGGGAAGATAATAATAATCAAGATGGAATTAGACCAGAATATATTATTATTAATTTGTTAAAGAATGGTCAAGAATATAAGTCTATTAAAGTTACTGAAGAGACTAATTGGAGTTATTTATTTGATAATTTAGATATGTATGAAAATGGGGCAATAATAGAATATACATTAACAGAAGAAACAGTAGAAGGATACAAGACAGCAATAGATGGTTATGACATTACTAATACTCATGAGCCAGAAAAGATAACATTTAAAGCAACTAAAGTATGGATTGATAATGATAATCAAGATGGTATAAGACAAGAAGAAATTAAGGTTAAATTATATAAGAATGGTGAATTATTTAAGGAAGTTAAAATAACGGAAGAAGATAATTGGACTTATGAATTTAAAGATTTAGATCGTTATGAAAATGGTAAAGAAATTGTTTATACAATTGAAGAAGATGTAGTAATTGGGTATGAGGTTGAAATAAATTATGATGATATTGATGAAAATAATATTATTTCAGCAACGATTATTAATACTCATATACCAGAACAAACTATTATTGAAATAAATAAAACTTGGAATGATTACAATAATGAAGAGGAAACAAGACCAGATAATATAGATGTAGATTTATATGCAGATGGAGAATATTTAAAGACAATTGTTGTTACTAATCAACAAGATTGGAAATATGAAATTACAGGATTAGATAAGTATAGGAATGGAAAAAAAATTACTTATACAATTGTAGAAAAAAAAGTAGCAGGTTATACAACTACTTATGATGGTTTTAATATTACTAATACTTTAGAAAATGGTAAAGGTGGAGATGTTGAAGTAGAAGTATTACCGCCTCAAACTGGAGTAAATGATGTTAATAGTAATTTATTGTTTAATATTTTGGGAAGCTTTATAGTAGGATTATTCTTGATAATAAGAAAATTTGTTTAGAAAGTAAAAAGAAGGTACTTGTATATATGGGTTCCTTCTTTTTTTGATTAAAATACTTAATTTTATTTTTGGTTAGTATAAAGATGATTAATACTAAAAGGAATGTAAGATAAAGAAAAAGAAGTTTCTAAATTGTGAAACTTCTTTAGTTTTAAGGAATTAAGCCCCAGCCGGTAACAACATATCTTCCATTAGTTTTTTTGGCCTCAGCAGGAGGACTATTTTCTAGTTCGCCTTCAACTACTAAGGTAGAAGATTGGCCTCCATCGAGGTTAGCGGCATTATAAGCACCATATAATTTTAGGATATCAACAACGTCTTGCAGACTAGCTCCATCAATATAATTTTTTCCGTCGATGGCTAAGAACATCATGACGCCATCTTTTCTTTGAGCGATAGCCATTCGTGGTGATTTGCCCCAAGGGTCACCAACTATTTCTATAGATTTGCCATTGACAATTAGGAAAGGTCCAAAAACCATACCATCTTTAACACCAGCGTTAATAGCTTCTTCACCAGTTGAGTTTGCCATCAATTTTAATTTTCCATCATCGGTCATACCAATAATATTATCGCGGTAAGTAGTTTCACTTTCACCTTCAGGAGTCCAAATGATTTCATGATCTTTGATTACATAGCCAACTGGGATGTCAGAACCCATCCCATTATCAACAAAACCGCCTCCATTGATACAGACGATACCGCCATATCTTTCACACATAGTCATAACTCTTTCGCCGTATGTTCCCACATTAAATTTTTTAGTGTGTATTAATTCTACTTTTGTTGGGTCATAGATAGCGACTAGGTGAGCATCGGCATTGCCAACTTTTAAATCAATTACTTTATATAAATCATTACCAGGCTCTCTTGTTAATAATTCTTTTTCATATTTGTTTTTGTAACTTGTTTTTTCTTTAGTATTAATTACAATATCATCGGTATTAGCACTTTCGGTAATAGTTACAAAGTAATTACCGTTCATAATTTTTTCGATTTTTTCCTCACTATAAAATATTTTTGCTAACCATTGGTGGTCCATGGTGTTCATAGCAGTCGTAACGTATAAATTTCTTACGTAGTTCCATGGACCATACATGATGAAGAAACAAATAATTGCACAAATATCTAAGACGATAAAAAGTATTGTTTTTTTCATTAATTTTTTCTTCTTTTTATTTTTTTTCATGGTTTACTCCGTTCTATAAGGATCTGTATAGTCACCAGTTCCTACTGTTAAATTTTCTTTATTAATACTAATGCAAGGGACTATATAATTTTCAGTAGTTACATTTTCGGTTGATACAATACCTTTTTCTTTTTGGATATATATTAAAGAAGAATTTTTTGATAGGCCAGTATTAGTGAAGTATCCGTCTAGAGTATCATTTAGAATAATATTGTCAAGGCTTGGGATAGATACTTTGGTTTCGATTGTGTTAGTAGCAATTTCTTGATATTGGTAATCGTTATCACTACCATAATAACCATTTGTATAAGTATTTTCGATGATTAAGTCTTTATAGCTTAGATTATTATAATAGGTATTGTTTAAATAGTAGGCTAAACTACCATATATAGTATCATTATGATAATAAGTATTTTTTGAATAGTTATATTTTAATTTTTCATTGTTTTCAGTTATAGTATCTTGTAAGACTAATTTTATAATATTATTATTTTCTTCGTAGATGCGCCAAGTATCGTTATCTAATTTTACATAGCTACCAATTAAACCATTAGTTTCTTCAAATTTGTAAGGGTCAGTTTCAGTTCCAGTACCTCCGGTTATATTTAGCTTGGAAGATAAGGTGATGGTAGCTTTAATTCCTAGAATATCTTCTCCAGTAGTGGTGTCTAATTTTCCTTCATCAGTTATATACCATATATCATTATTTTCGTTTTTATTGGCTAAGTAATTATATCGTTCATTATTGATAAAACCATTATTACCACCAGTATGAAGATAGTCTTCAATAGATAATAGTCCTAAATAATAACTATTTTCTTTATTTTCACAAGTAATATTTTCAATATCATCAATAGTATCATTACAAGTAGAAGTAAGAGTTAAGTATTTTTCTTTTTGATTTAGCATATTTTCAAATATGCCACTATTGGCATTATCTTCAGAATAGTTTAGCCAATTAATTAGATTAGATTCTTTATAAGTATTTTCGTTATTGCCGTAGGCTAGATTGCCAATTGCATTATCAGTTATTAGAAGAATACTGTTATCTTCATTAATTTTTACTATTCTCCATAAAAGGTTGGAATAACTTACATAGTTGGTAGTAACATCACCGGTGAAATAATAGTCTTTATTTACTTGTTTGAAATTTTCTGATGTATTATTAGCCGTTTTTATTGTTCGAGCTAGGGTAGTTGCTTCTTCGGTAATTGTTTTTTTGCTATCTTGGTAGAAGTAAATAAGTCTTCCACCATACCACAAAATACATACTAGTATAAAGATAAAACTAGCAAAACAAAATAGTTTTTGATAATTTAATTTTCTTTTCTTTTTAACACTCTTTTTTACATTCTTTTTCATACAACATCACTTTCTATTTTTTTACTCTAGTTAATTATATCATTTGCGACATTATTTGACAAGGATATTTTTTCTTTTTGTTTAAAGTGCTTATGTAGTTTTTTCATTTACTATTTTTCTAATATTTGGTATAATTAATTTGTTGATAAAGGAGATTTGTTATTTATGAAGAAGACAATAAGAGATTATGAAATAGATGGTAAGAAAGTAATAATAAGATGTGATTTAAATGTACCGATGAAGGATGGTATTATTCAAGATGATACGAGGATTGTAGCTAGTATAAAGACAATTAAGTATGCTGTTGATAATGGGGCAAAAGTAATTTTGCTGTCACATTTAGGTAAAGTGAAAGTTGAAAGTGATTTAGAGAAGAATAATCTTTATCCAGTAAGTGTAAGATTAGGAGAGTTATTAGAAAAAGAAGTATTTTTTTCTAATAAAACAACTGGAGAAGAGTTAGAGGCTATGGTTGATAGTTTGAAGTCTGGAGATGTTTTATTAGTACAGAATACTAGATATGAGGATTTGGATGGTAAAAAAGAAAGTGGTTGTAATGATGAGTTAGCTCGCTATTGGGCTAGTTTAGGTGAGATATTTATTAATGATGCTTATGGTACAAGTCATAGAGTGCACGCTTCGAATGTGGGAATTGCTAAATATTTACCTAGTGGCATTGGTTTTTTAGTTGAGGAAGAGACTACTAAGTTAGATAATATTTTAGGTGAAGATAGTCATCCGTTTGTT
>JAFURK010000010.1 GCA_017480975.1 Bacilli bacterium | reverse complement strand
TCTTTAACAATTAATTCAGCTTCTTGTTTAGATAGTTATTTCATTTTATCATTTGTTTCCTGATAGGCTACTAGAGCTTTAGCAACTTTAAGTTCAAGATTTTGATTATTTTCTTTTTTTAGTTTTTCTAGTTGCATTAAATAATTATTATTTTCTTCACTTAGTTTTTCTAATTTTTTTATAACAATATCTATAAAATTATTTACTTCTTCAATGTTGTATCCGTTATTTACAATGCTAAATCGTTTCATAATTCACCTTCTACTCTGTTAATTACCAATCTAAATCGATATCATTTTTATTCTTTTTACTTTTGTCATCATCAGTAATAGCGCCTTCGACATCAACATTCTTAGGAGTACATAAGAATATGCCACCACCTATCTTTTGTAAATCTCCACCTAGGGCATAAACTGTTCCACTTAAGAAATCAACAATTCTTTTAGCTTGATCAGGAGTTACTCTTTTCATATTAACAACGACAGTATTTTTCTTTTTTAAGTGATCAGCGATTTGTTGGCTTTCTGAGTAAGCTCTTGGCTCTAATAAAATCATTTTGCCACTATTATTGGTTGTAGTTTCTTTTTTGGGTTCAACAACTTCCTCTTCTTCCTCTTCTTCATCAAAGTCTTCGACAATCATTTTTTTTAATTTACTTAAAGCCATATTTATCCTCTCCTTATTATCTAACTTATCATCATTTTATCATAGTTTGTTTTTAAATACAACTTTTTTTCTTTAATTCGATTATTTTTTCATTTTTGTGTAAATGATATCTTTTTTACTTAGTCAAGATAAAGCCAGTTGCAATTGGACGAGTTTCTTCTCTATTGTCCCAATTAATTGGGTGGTTAATAAGTTCATTATTAATTATTAGGGCACTAGAGTTACCACCATCTAAATTGGCGGCATTATATGCCCCATAACGGGTCATTATCTCGATTAAGTCATCCATATCGGCACCCATACAGCCAATTCTTCGACCATCAATTACTAAGAATAATACGACACCATCTTTTCTTTGACCAATTACAGTTCTAGGGTGCAGGCCATAGCCACCATTACCTACTACTTTAGAAGCTTCTCCATTTACGATTAAGAATGGGCCAAATTCAACAGCATCGCGAATACCTAAATTGATGGCTTCTTTGGCTGTTACACGGCCTAAGTAAAGTTTATTATCATTAGTAAAACCAATTAGGCCTCCGGCACGGGTATAGCGAGTGGTATTCAATATTTTACCATCTTTAATAACTATTCCGGCTACATCGGCACCAGTGCCTTGGCCATTTTCATCTAAGAAGCCGCCGCCATTAATAGCAACTAATGCATTTTCTCTTTTAGCCATATCGATTAAGTATTCTCCACTAGTACCTAGATTTTTACTAGTTACTACTTTTATTTTAGATGGATCATATATGGCAACTAGATATCCAGAATAATTATCTCCCTTTATTTCAATCATCTTATATAGCTCATCTTCTTCATGCTCTAATATTTCTTTTTCGTATTTATCCTTATAAATAGTTGTTTCAATTTTATCAGTATTAATAATATCTAGATTAGTATCTTTATCCGGTTCAATTACTTTATTTTCAGCGAGTATCTTTTCAATAGTTTCATCACTATAAAAGATAGTAGCTAAATATTGATGGTTCATAGTTGTCATCGCGGTTGTTACAAGCCAATTTCTAAATTTAGGGTATGGTCCATATAGAAGGAAAACTCCACCTAAAGATAGGACAACTATGAAGCTAATTAAAGTAATAATTATCTTTTTCTTAGTAGATAGCCTTTTTTTAGATTTCTTCTTTATCTTTTTCATTAGTCTTCCCTTTCTATATAGTTACCATCATGGTTATAGTCAATATAATCGGTTAAAGTAGTAGAATGATATTCCTCTAAAGGGCTAGTGGAACTAGCATTATATATTTTTATCATTTCATTAATTTGCAATTGATCATTTAAATAGATATTGACAACTGTTTCATAATATTCTTCATAGCTAGTACAGATATTATTTATTTCTTTTTTAGAAAATAATCTATCCTTACAATTTTTAGATAAGTCTTCTACATTAGTATAAATAGCATTAATAGTATCTTCTTGTTCACTTAAAATGCTTATATATTGGTTATAATCATTAGATAGATTATCAGTGTAATAAGTATCTAATAAATTAGATAAGTTTGTTCGATTGTTATTATAAGTATTAATGTTATTTTCAAGTAAGTTATAAGTAATAGTTATTTCTTTCATAATAGTATTTAATTTATTATTTTCTTCATTAATATTTTTAATAACTATTGTAATAATAGCAGCTATAATAACTATTATTGTTATAATTATTATTAATATTTTTTGTTTCTTTTTCATATTCACACATCCTTATTTTCATGTAATAGTATAACATAGAAAATACTTAAAGGGAAGTTATTTTTTGTTAAAGATTATTAGCTAATTATTATAAAAGCTTAAATACAGGCTTAAAAATAATTAAGCATTTTAATACATAAAGAAAAAATCCATAAGGATTACTTATGAATTTATCTTTTTGTTTCGACTATTTCGTAGGCTTCGATTATATCACCAGTTTTAATGTCATTGAAGTTTTCGATGGTGATACCGCATTCAATTCCTTGTTTAACTTCTTTGACTTGGTCTTTTTCACGAGCGATGGTGTTAATGGCTCCGTCGTATATAACTACGCCGTCGCGGATGATTCTAGCTTTAGCGTCTCTTCTAATAATTCCGCTTGTAACCATTGAACCAGCTATAGTTCCTACTTTAGAGAATTTAAATAGTTTTCTTACTTCAGCTTGACCTAATACTTTTTCTTCAAATATAGGGTCTAGTTTTCCTAGCATGGCCGCTTCCATATCTTCAACTAATTTGTAAATGATATTGTAAAGTCTAATATCAACATTACGTTCTTTAGCATAATCAGCAGTCTTATTATCAGGTCTAATATTGAATCCTATGATAATGGCATCACTAGCAGCTGCTAAAACGATGTCTGATGGAGTTATGGCACCAATGCTACTTCTGATAATATTGATGTTTACTCCTTCAACGTCAAGTTTTAGTAAAGAGTTACGAACAGCTTCTTCACTTCCCTTTACATCAGCTTTAAGAATAATATTAATTTCTTTAGCGCCATCATTGATACGATTGAATAAATCATCTAATGATACAGCTTTAGTTGGTTGATTATTTGTAGCTTTAGCCTTTAATTGTCTTTCATTAGC
Source organism: Bacilli bacterium (assembly GCA_017480975.1). GTDB lineage: Bacteria > Bacillota_I > Bacilli_A > RF39 > UBA660 > RUG11198. The sequence goes on along the minus strand of JAFURK010000010.1, from coordinate 6,416 downwards.
AATAGCTTTGGCTTTCTTTTCATTTTCAAATACCATGAATTTATCGCCTGCTGAAGGGCTTTCACTTAAACCAGTTACTGTTACTGGGGTACTTGGTCCGGCACTGACAAGAGACTCGTTTAAATCATTCTTTAAGGTTCTAACACGTCCAGCATAGTTTCCTACTACAATAGCATCCCCTAAACGGAGAGTACCATTTTGGATTAGTAAAGTGCTTACTACTCCAAGACTTTTATCGATTTTAGACTCGATTACAGTTCCACTGGCATAACGATTAGGATTAGCTTTTAATTCAGATACTTCACTGATTAGAAGGATTCTTTCTAATAAATCGTCGATACCCATTCCTGTTTTAGCAGAAATATTAACGAACATTGTGTCGCCACCCCAACTTTCAGGGATAATTCCTGCTTCAGCCATTTCAGTTAAGACACGTTCTGGATTAGCGCCTGGTTTATCCATTTTATTGACAGCAACAATAATTGGTACACCGGCTGCTTTAGCATGATCGATAGCTTCCTTAGTTTGCGGCATTACACCATCATCAGCAGCGACAATAATAATTACAATGTCAGTTACACTAGCACCTCTAGCACGCATTTCCGTGAAAGCCGCGTGTCCTGGGGTATCAATAAACGTTAGGTGTTTATCTTGATAAGTAATTTGATATGCTCCGATAGCTTGAGTGATTCCTCCAGCTTCACCACTTACGACATTGGTTTTACGAATAGTATCTAGAAGGGTTGTTTTACCATGATCAACATGTCCCATAATAGTAATTACAGGTGGGCGATCTTCTAGTTCGGTTTCGTCATCAACAATTTCTAATTCTTCAAAAGTTACTTCACTAGTAGCTTCTTCTCTTTTTAAAACTTTACCAATATCACTACTAATAATACCGGCTGTTTCAAAATCAATAGATTGATTTAGGTTCATCATTAATCCTAGTGACATTAATTTTTTGATTAGTTCTCCAACCGAAATGTTTAGGGCCGTTGCTAACTCACTGACAGTCATGCCTTCTTTATAGAGAACAACATTTTCATCGATAGTAGCGGTATTAGACTTTAATTTATCTTTATGTTTGTACATTTCTTTTCTTTGTTTCATAAAGTCATTTTTCTTATTTACCTTCTTAGTTGGAGTTAGTTTTCCTTTTTTCTTTTTAGATTGTTTATTATTAGTTTCAGTGGTTGTTTCAGTTAATAATTCTTCTTCTAAGTAATCTTCTTCAGCATCATTAACAGTTGATTCTTCTTGATCACTTGCTTCGTCAGCAGTTACATTAGGAATTTCATTATCTAGCATGATAATGGCATCATCATCTAACATATCTTCTTCTGACTTAGCAGTAATATTAAGTTTATTACATAGTCCTAATATTTGTTCTACTGTTAAATTTACATCACTTGCATATTCTTTTACACTCATCATGAGTATCACCTCCGTATTTTTTTATATCATTGACTCAAGCTCCTCATATATACTATCAGGTACTTCTACCTCTAGTCTTCTATCTAATATTTTATTCTTTTTAGCTTTTTTTATTACTTCAATATCTTTTTTTAGGTAAGCCCCTCTTCCATTAGCCTTACCAGATTCGTCGATAAATACACTCCCAGTATTATCTCGAACAACACGAATTAATTCTTTTTTTTCTAATTTTTCTCCCGTTACAACACAACTACGCATTGGTATTTTCTTCATGATTTTCCTCTTCTATATTAACATCAGTTGAAAGTGCTTCATCAGTATTTTCCTCTAAAGTATTAGATTCTTCTAATACTTCGGTTTCTTCAGAAACTACTTCATCAGCTATTTCTAATGAATTGATGTCTTCTTCAATTTCTTCTTCTGGTATTTCGTTGGTATACTTGCTGCGATATTCTTCAACATTAACGTCATCATAGCTTTTTACTTCAATCTTATAATGAGTAAGGCGAGATGCTAATTTAACATTTTGACCTTTTTTACCGATAGCTAAAGATAAGTTATCTTTGTTAACGATGGCAATAGCTTCTTTCTTTTTATAGTCAGTTATAAATACTTCAATGTCTTTAGCTGGACTTAAGGCATTTTGAATGAATTTAGCTGGATCTTTATCGTATAGGATAACATCGATTTTTTCATTACCAATTTGTTTTAAAACACGATTAATTCTACTTCCACCAGCTCCAATTACACAACCAACTGGTTCGATGTTATCAACTTCAGTATAAACAGCGATTTTACTTCTGAAACCGGCTTCACGCGCTACTGAATAAAGAATTACTGTTCCATCACTTATTTCTGGTATTTCTATTTCTAATAATCTTTTGACAAAGCCATAATGAGTTCTAGATAACAATATAAATACTCCTTTAGTACCAATTTCTAATTTTGATACATAAGCTTTAATTGATGAACCCATTTCTAATTTTTCACCTGGAATAGTTTCATCTTTAGGTAAAAGGCCAAATGTTTTTCCTAAATCAACATAATAAGTTTTACTATCTTCACGAGATAATGTTCCAATTACTAATTCGTCTTGTTTGTCACCTAGTTCATTTACGATTAATTCTTTTTCAGCTTCTTTAATTCTTTGAACTACTACTTGTTTAGCTGTTCCAGCTGCGACACGACCAAAGTCAGTCATTTCAACTGGATCTTCAATAGTTTCACCAATTTCAATATCTGGTACTCTTAATTTAGCATCAGTTAAGCTAATTTGGCTTCTTTCATCACGAAAGTATTCGTCTTCTACAACAGTACGAACGGAAAATAATTTAATTTCACCAGTATCTGGATTAACCACACATCGAGCTGGTCCTCCTTTTTTCTTATAAGCGGCTGCCATTGCTTGTTCCATTGCTTCAATCACAATAGCACGGTCAATACCTTTTTCAGCAACTATTGCGTTTAAGGCATTCATAAATTCTTTCATTTGTTTCTTATTCATGATTTTCTCCCTTCTCTTTTGAAGATATATCTAAGATGTAGCTATCTTCGATAATATCTAAATCATCTAATAATGGATTGATTACCTTAGTTACTTCAACGCAAGTGTCAATATCAATAATTTGGTCTCTATCAATTACAATTCTAAGAAAATAGTTAGAACCTTCTTTTTCATAGGTTACACTATCAATTGTAATTCCCATTTTAGATACTGCTTCTTCGATTAGTTCTCTTACTTTTTTTTCTATCATAAATCCTCCTATAATATGTTAAAAAGTGGACTTTCATAAGGCCACTTTTTCTTCAAGACATGTTTATTGTATCATAAAAACTTATTTGTTACAATAAATTTTATTTATTTTTTATAAAGTACTTCATTTTATTTTACTTCAATATATGGTTTTGCCATAATAAAGTATTGGAATGCTGATACAACTGATAAAATTGCTGAAATGATTAATAATACATCACTTACTCTAATACCAATAAGCTCAAATGGTAAATTATAAAACAAAGTAAAAACTAATCCAAACATTAATGTTGCTGTTTTTAATTTGGCTATGCCGATAGCTGCTACTGCTTTCCCTTTATTTCCTACTATCATTTTTATTGTATCTACTGCTATATCTCTTACAATGAAAATTACAGCAATAACTGGACTAATCATACCATTAGATGATAATATTACTAGCAAAGAATTAGTAAGCATTTTATCACTAATAGCGTCAACCATCTTTCCAAAATCAGTTACCATGTTATATTTTCTAGCAACTCTTCCATCAAAGAAATCGGTTAAAGATGCAATGATAAATAAAACTCCGGCAATAATATATTTTAATTCAACATGGATATTTCCGTTTACCAAATAACTAGGTAATTCAAGTCCTAATCCTTCAAATGGGAATAACAATAAAATCATAATTACGATTGATAATACTATTCTTGACATAGTAATTTTGTTTGCTAAATTCATATAAATACTAATCTCCTATCTTATAACTTACGTTTTCGTTAACAAAGTCATTTTTACTTTGATTGCTAATTACCACATAACTAATAATTCCTATTAAGGCTATGAATGTAATAATCGCTATTAGAATGTAAATTCTTTTTTTGTCTTTTGGTGTTACCGTATACGGCGACAAAATTTTCATGTTTTTTTCTCGTTCTTCTTTTTCTCTTCTCGCTTCTTCTATTTCTTCTAAGGAAATTCTTGAAGTTTGTTCAAATAGATATTCATTAAAATCATCTAGCATTGCTTCACCATCTAGTCCTAGATATTTAGCATAGTCTCTAATGAAGTATTTTAATGAAAAAACATCTTTGAAATCATCTTTTCTTCCCTTTTCGATACTTTCTAGTTGGCTCGCTCTAATTTTTAAGTCAGCAGCAGCCTCCTCTATACTAACTCCATTTTCTTCTCTTTTTAATTTTAATTTTTGACCTATTTCTTTCATAATATCTCCTAAAATTAATTTAAATAAATAATCTTATAAGCCACGTTCTGTCCCTATTATTAGGTGGTAAACATTTATCTATAGTTTTCACTATCCAGCCTTTAATTCATTTCTTATTAGCTAGCTCCTCTACCATAATTTGAGTTTCTTGCTTGTGGGGTTTACCGCGTTTCACTTTTTATATTTCTATAAAAATTCGTCACTGTGGCACTTTATGACACCTTATTCATAGTTTAAAACCTTAGAATAAGATAGTCGCCGTAAGCGAAAAGCTTCCTTAGGTTATTTTTTCCCTAAGCACAAACACTACTATCATCTCAGATAGTGCAAGCGTGGACTTTCCTCTACAACTTAATAATTGCAGCGTTTACCTAGATTAATTATTTTCTTTACCTAAAATAATTTTTTCTAGTTGACTAACTCTTCTGATTAAATCAACATTAGTTACTTCTTTTTCAGCATATTTTAGGGCATCTAAATTAGATTTTAAATTTCTAATTTCGGTTTTTAATTTTTCATTTTCCTCAGCCAATTCGTTATTTTGAATTGCTAATTCCTTGATAATACTATTATATTCGTTATAGTCGTGAATAACTATATCTAAGAATTTATCTACTTCTTGCAAGCGATAACCTCGAGCGTCAATTTTAAATTCTTTTTCTAAGATTTCACTACTACTTAAAGCAATTCTATCACCAATCATTTTTGCATCACCTCTATAATAGTATTTTAAAGTATATTGAAGCATTTGTCAAATAAATAAAACTTTTGTCGAGGTAATGTGAATGATATCATAAATATGCCATTTAGTCAAATTTTTCCCATTAATTATCTAAATTAGGCATAATAGATTTATTACCTTTTCTTAATTTAAGTTCCTTTTTATCAATGTTCACATCAGCAATTGTTACATTCTCGATAATATTTAATTTAGTAAGCAATTTATTTATAGTTAAATTTTCTAAATCTTCAATCTCTTCATAATAGCTGATTAAATATATTTTTAAAATTAAATTAAGCCAATTACTAAAATTTAATATATCAGAAGATATTCTATGAAAGGTAGCTTCTTTATCAATATAATCTAATTTAATTTTTTGCTTTAAATCTGTATATTTTTCTAAATCATTATCTTTATAATATGCATGTCCAACTTTCCAATAATCACTATTTAATGGTCCAATATAATTATCTGGATCATTAATTATGATGTAAGGTAAATCATCAATCAATCGATCAAGATTTTTAATAAACTTTAAAACAATATTAGGATATAGCCTAACTATTAGACAAAGATTACTTTTTAGCGTACTATGAAATGGAAAATTAACTTCTAAACATAATTGTTTAAAACTTTTTGATGTTTCATCTTCTTCATAGTCAATATTAAAGCTATCAATGTATTTCATTTCTTCGTGTCGACATCTATCTAGTTTATCTGGATAAAGAAATGGCGTAGAAAATTCAAAATCAATTGGAGGGGCGATTGATAAATCTTTACCTTCAAAAAAATTTATATTTTCATAATGAAAATTTTGATCTTGTCTTAGCATAGATAATAAAATTTGATATGCTAATTCTTCTCCTAACTGATTATTTTGGGTAATAAAATTACTTAATAATATTTTAGTATAATCATAACTAGTCATACAATAGTTGATATAATTTTTAATATCTACTGATGGTTCGGGATTTTCATTAAAATAATCATATAGATTAATTAATTTTTCATCATTAGGGGTTATTGATTCAACTAAAACACCCTGTTCAAAATATTTTGGTTGTTCTTTCTCTATTTTTTTTGATACTGCTAAATAGTATCTTGGAGTTCTAGAATCAAAATAATTTGTTATAATATAAGACCAATAAACTTCACTATAGGCAAAGAATGGTGTTGTAAGTGGTTTAGTTTTTGAAAGTGGCTTAAATATCATTTTTTTACCATCAATCATATAAATAGGAAAATGTTTTGTACTTTTTACTTGGCTATGGGCTTCAGTTTTTAGATTGCCAATTTTTTCT
>JAFURK010000009.1 GCA_017480975.1 Bacilli bacterium | reverse complement strand
CCCCCTGAAGGAGCCGCGAGGCTCCATTTTTTTAAAATTTATTAAATTGGCTGACTTATAGAAAAATATAAGTTATTTATATATGAAATACTAATTTAAAGAGGAGCTAACAAAAATGGAAATAAGTAAACTAAGAAAAGTGTTAATTGATCAAAGAAATATGAATTTGTCTGGTAGTTTGTATCATAAAACTCAAATAGATTTTGCATATAACACCAATCATATGGAAGGATCAACCATTACTCCTGATGAAACAGCTAGTATATATGATACAGGTACTATTTTAACAAGTAGTGATAAAGTTATAGTACTAAAAGATGCTACTGAAACAAAAAATCATTTTACATTGTTTAAGTATATGCTAGATACAATTGAAGAAAAATTATCTGAAGATATGATAAAAAAATTTCATTTTATTTTAAAAGATGGAACTCTAACAGACAGTGAAAAAGAATGGTTTAATGTTGGAGAATATAAGAAAAGAAAAAACTTTGTAGGAAATATTATAACAACACTTCCAAAGGATGTTGAAAAAGATATGAAGGATTTACTAAATTGGTATGAAACAATATCTGAAAAGAAATTTGAAGATATTATTGAATTTCATGTAAGATTTGAGCATATTCATCCATTCCAAGACGGAAATGGCCGTGTTGGTAGAATAATCATGTTTAGAGAATGTTTATATAATGATATAATGCCATTCTTTATAGAAGAAAGAAATAAAGATTTCTATCTTAGCGGTATTAAAGAATATCAAACAAATAATGAAAAAGGTTATTTAATTGATACTTGTTTAAATAGTCAAGATAACTATGAAAAACTAGTTAATTACTTTTTAGAAGAAGATAATAATTAATTTTGTGACAACATGACATTAAAAATTGCTAGGGTTATAGCAAAAATTAATGTCATATTGTCATAATAATATTAAACAAAATAAATATCTTGTAGGTAGATAAACTATGACAAGGGCAATAACATTAAAAATGACTTATTACATAAATTAAGTACTACTATTATAAATGAGAATCAAGTTATAGTAGTAGAGAATTTGTTTGTTTTAGAAATATTTTAAATAAAAAGAATGGCTAAACTATTAGGATGTATATCTATTTCTAAATTTATTGGTATGTTGGAATATAAAGCAAGATGGTATGGAAGAAAATTAATCAAATAAATAGATATTATCTTTCTAGTCAACTATGTAGTTGTTGTGACTTTAATGCAGTAAATAATATTTAGGCAAAGGTTTAGAATTAACATTTGTCTAATTAAGAAATAAAGTAATAGAAAATGCAATTATTAATAGGAGGACTGCTGATTAAAATAATATTAAGAAACATAATAGAAGAAAAAATTAAAAGTTTCAATTACAAAAAATATTTGTAGGAGGTATTATTTCATGGAAAGACTAGACAAAGTCATAAGTTCGCAAACAAAATATTCTCGTAAAGAAATAAAAGAACTAATTCGTAAAAAAAGAGTATTAGTTAATGGAAAAAACGTTCTTAAATCTGATCTTAAGGTTAACAGTGACAATGACTTAATCACAATAGATGGAGAAGAAATAAAAATTAAGAAAAATATATATTTAATGCTAAACAAACCGAAAGGTTATATTTCAGCTACTGAAGATAAAAACGAGAAGACAGTTTTAGATTTAGTTCCTGAAGAATATTCACACCGAAATTTATTTCCCGCGGGCAGATTAGATAAAGATACAACCGGTTTAATGATAATAACCGATGATGGAAATTTTGCCCATAATATTTTGTCACCCCAAAAACATGTAAGAAAAACCTATCATGTCATTATAGATATTCCTGTAACTGCTGAAATGGTTGAAGGATTTAAAGCTGGAGTAATGCTAAATGACGGCGAATGTAAAACCTCATCCCTTGAAATAACTGGAAAATATACCGCTATTGTAGTATTAACCGAAGGACGTTATCATCAAATAAAAAGAATGTTTGGTTGTTTTGGAGCTAAAGTTATAGAATTACAAAGAATAGGTATGGGCGATTTTAAATTACCTAATAATTTAAAGCTTGGAGAATGTCGTGAATTTACTGAAGAAGAATTAAAAGAGGTACAGGAATAATTTTTTTGTTTGAAGTTTTTTCGTCAATTTACATCTCAAAGTATTAATGATATAATAAAATTATAATTTTATTAAAGACGCAATTGAAGTGGAGGTAGAGTTATGTTTTTAGTAAATAAAGAAAATAAAACAACCCAAAAGATTGAAGACATATCTTTTAAAAGTTGTGGTTTAAGTGAAAGAAATGATTTGCAAGAATGGATAACAAAAAATCCTATAATTTTAGGTGAAGAATTATTAATTATTCAAAAAGAATTCGATGGCTTTAGTGACACCAATGAAAGATTAGATTTACTTGCTGTTGACAAAAATGGGAATCTTGTTGTCATCGAAAACAAACTAGATGATAGCGGAAAAGATGTTGTATGGCAGGCTCTAAAATATGCCGGATATTGTTCTTCGTTAAAAAAAGAAGATATCAGAACTATCTATCAACAATATCTAACTAAAAATAATATTCCTGGTAATGCTGAAGAAATGCTTACCGAATTCTTAAATAAAGCTGATTTTTCAGAAGTACAACTAAATCAAGATTTAACCCAAAGAGTTATTTTAGTTGCTAGAGAATTTAGAAAAGAAGTAACTAATACTGTTATTTGGGCTAGAAAATATGGAATGAAAATACAATGTATTAAAGTTATACCATATATGATAGGAGAACAATTAATCGTAGATACTGATCAAATTATTCCAGTTAAAGATATAGCGGACATCATGATAAGTTATGATGAAAAAGCTCATGATGATTTAAAAAATAAAGAAGATTTAGCCAACTCTGAAATAATTAGAAATGAATTTTGGCACTTATTCTTACCAAAATTTAACGAAAAGTCTAAGCTCTTTAGTGGTAGAAATTTAGATCTAAACCATTATAGTCATTGGTTATCAACCGGTTCCGGTATCAGCGGGGTAGTATTTAGTTTTGTAGTCACAAAAACATATGCTGGTATAGAATTTACTATCTCAAAAAGCAAAGACTCAGCAGAAAACAAAAAAATCTTTGATTATTTTTATTCACATAAAAAAGACATCGACCATTCTTTTGGTGGTGAATTAAACTGGGAAAGATTAGATGAGAAAGTTGGTTCAAGAATCTCTATTAGTTTATATGATGTTAGTATCCTTAATCGAGATGATTGGGATAAAATAATGGATTTTTTAACTGATAATATGATAAGAATGGAAAAAGCTTTAAGAAAATATATTGATAGTTACTCACGTAGATAAAAAAATAATGATGGATTTAAAATGCTTCAAATTATTACATTCTAAATAATTCTAAAAAGAAGTAATAAATTTATTTTAGAGTTCTATTAAAATAAATATTAATGTATTCCAGGGAGTTGAAAGACTTCCTTTTTATTTTTTTTAACTTCTATTATTAGCCACTTTAATATAATTAATTATAAAAGAAACTGAAATGAATAAAATATATTATAACTATTATAAGGGGGAAATATGTTTAAGAAGTTTATATTCAGTTTATTTTTATTTATAGGAATTATTCCTATTTTTGTTCAGGCTAGTTCTAATCCTAATTCTCTTGTTAAAATAGGTGATAAATATTATGAAACCTTAGCGGAAGCTATTGCTAATGTGGGTAGTGGCGAAACAATAACATTAATTTCTGATGTTACATTAGATGATACTTTACTAATTAACAAAGTAGTTAACTTAAATCTTAATGGTAATGACATAACCGCACCTACCAAAGTTTTTCAAGTTCAAGGCGGTACCCTTAATATTACTGGTGAAGGTACTATTAAAGAAAGCGAACCTAACTATGGGGCGATTATGATTAAAGGTAGTAGCAATCCAAATGATAGTAATTATAGTGTTGTCAATGTTGGTAGCGATGTCACCTTAGAAGGGTGGTCGGGAATATTTATTACCCATGACGATAAAAAATCTTATGGTGTTAATGTTAATTTTTCAGGAAAAATTAATGCTGTTGATGATACAAGTGGTGGTAATGGAGCGGGTATTTATGTCAATGGAAATATTAAAGACCAAAGTAATGCACCGGTTATTAATATTAAAGATGGAGCTAAAATTACTTCAACTGGTAATGGCCTTTATATAGCGGGTTATTCAATTTATAATATTGGTGCTTCTTATATCTCAGGTAATCAATCAGGGATAGGAATAAAGTCAGGTACCGTAAATATCAATGGTGCCACTATCGAATGTCAAGGTGAAGATAGAACTCCAACTGCAGGTTATAACAATGGTATCAATGCTTCTGGTGCTGCCATTCAAATCGAATCCAATAGTGGATATGCTGGTAATATTAACTTAAATATTAATAGTGGTACCTTTAAAAGTAAAAATAGTAATGTCATTTATGAATACATCGGTAAAGGTAACGATACTCAAGTCGATTCTATAAGCATCAAAAACGGAACTTTTACTAGTGATGCTAATAAGGATGTTATTGTCGCATCTGATCCTTTTAATCAAAAACATAATGATTTTATAACCGGTGGCAAGTACTCATCTGACCCTAGCGCTTATCTTAGCGCCAGTTATACTACAACACTAAATAACAATCTATATACTGTTACTAAAAGTACCATGAAAGAAATCGATTCTAATCGTGATGCTGCTACTAATACTACCACCAATTTTTTTACACCTATTACCTTTATTGTTATTGGTATATTAATACTAATAGCCTTAATGTATTTTAATCGAACTAAAATATTAAACTTATTTAAAAAATAATTATATATAAAAGTACTTAATTTTCAGGTTTCTTTCTATATGAAATTTATGATGATACAAGTTCTGTTCAAAAAATAAACTAAATGAGAGAATAACAACTCTCATTTTTAATTAAAATTAAATTCCTTATATTACCAAAGTCTATAAATAGTAGCAAAAATACAATTAAGTATTTTAACAAAATAGCAATATCAATCATTAAAACAATTGTTTTTTTAGGCACTATTTGTTATAATCTAAAATGAGGTTGAAGAAATTATGAATATAGAAAAAATTAGAAATTTTAGTATTATTGCCCATATTGATCACGGGAAAAGTACTCTAGCGGATCGTATTTTAGAGTATACTAATTCAGTTGATAAAAGATTAATGAAGGATCAATTGTTAGATAGTATGGATATTGAAAGAGAAAGAGGTATTACTATTAAATTAAATGCTGTTAGAATTGATTATAATGGTTATATTTTAAACTTAATCGATACTCCTGGACACGTCGACTTTACTTATGAAGTATCTCGCTCTCTAGCAGCCTGTGAAGGTGCTATCTTGGTTGTTGATGCTACTCAGGGAATTGAAGCTCAAACCCTAGCTAACGTCTATTTAGCCCTTGACAATGACTTAGAAATTATCCCTGTAGTCAACAAAATTGATTTACCTAATGCAGAACCTGAATTAAGACGAAAAGAACTAGTTGATACTTTTGGATTTAATGAAGAAGATGTAATTTTTACTAGTGGTAAAACCGGAGTCGGTGTCGATAAATTAATCGATGCGGTTATTAATAAAGTTCCAGCTCCAACAGTACCACCAACTGATGAATTAAAGTGCTTAATTTTTGATAGTTATTTTGATCCATATCGTGGTGTAGTGGCCCTAGTGAGAGTTATGTCAGGTCATGTATCTGAAAAATCCAAAATCAAAATGTTTACTACTGGAGCTACTTATGATGTAACTGAACTAGGCCACTATACACCTAATATTAAGAAAACTGCTTCTTTAGGTCCTGGTGAAGTAGGATATATTTGCGCTAGTATTAAAGACATAAGTGATGTTAGAGTAGGAGATACTATCACCTTAGCCGATACACCTTGTATAGAACCCCTACCAGGCTATAAAACAATGAAACCAATGGTTTTCTGTGGATTATATCCTATCGATTCCAAGAAATATCCTACGCTAAGAGAAGCTTTAGAAAAACTAAAGATAAATGATGCCAGTCTTGTCTTTGAAACAGAGTCATCAACAACACTAGGTTTTGGGTTTAGAACTGGTTTCTTAGGTCTATTGCATATGGAAATTATCGTCGAAAGAATTGAAAGAGAATTTGGGGTTGAAATAATTGCTACTTCACCATCTGTAATCTATGAAATAACTATGACAGATGGTGAAGTTATTCACATCGATAATCCAAGTGAATTTCCTGAACGAGTTAAAATCAAAGAAATTAAAGAACCATTTGTTAGAACTAGTATCTTTGTACCTAATAATTATGTTGGTAACATTATGGAACTGTGTCAAAGCAAACGAGGAACATATCTATCGATGGAATATGTCGATGATAAACGAGTTAATATCCACTATGAATTACCTTTATCAGAAATTGTTTATGACTTTTTTGATAAACTAAAAAGTTATACAAAGGGTTATGCCTCTATGGATTATGACATTATTGGTAATAAACCTAGTGACTTAGTTAAAATGGATATCTTACTAAATGGTGAAATAGTTGATGCCTTAAGTATTATCGTTCACCGCGATTTCGCTTATAACCGAGCTCGTGTAATTGTAGATAACCTAAAGAAACTAATCCCACGACAAATGTTTGAAGTTCCAATTCAAGCTACTATCGGTAGCAAAGTAATCGCTCGTGCTGACATTAAAGCGATGCGTAAAAATGTTTTAGCCAAATGTTATGGTGGTGATATCACTAGAAAAAGAAAGCTATTAGAAAAGCAAAAAGAAGGAAAGAAGAAAATGAAACAAATCGGCCATGTCGAAATCCCTAGCGAAGCCTTCTTATCAGTCCTTAGTACCGATGCTTTACCAGATGACTAATAACAAAAGAACTTCTATATCTAAAAAATACTTAAACTTAACTATCTCCAATATTTACTTCTAACCAAAGACTATATAAGTATTTTAATAATACATCCAATTAATAATGAAAGAGGCTTAAGATATGAATCCAATTCGTAGTAAAGAAATAAAACATAATATATTGAAAACAATTAATTCTGAATTAGAAGATTTAAAAATAGAATTAAATAATTATCTAGAAGATGAAGAAAATCAAAATGAAACTTTAAAAGGCATGTTAAATGCAATCTTTGTATTACTAAGTGAATATCTATCTGAAGAGTTAAGTTACCTAAATAAAGACGAACAATTAGATTATGTTGAACCTCAAATCATGTTTAATGAACTAATTAAGATGATTGAAGATTTAAATCAGCAAAATCTAATCAAAGATAAAACGTTCTTTATCAAAAGATTACTTAATTTTAATGAAAAAATTGATAAAGTTATGACACATGAAGAAAAAGACCAAATAAAAGAACCTTATCTAAGACTAAACGATATCTTAAATAATCTTCAAGCTACTTCTGTTAAAGAAGAAACTCAAAAGCATTTAAAGTATATTAAATATTTAGTATTTCAAGAAAAGGAGCTTAATCTCTTTGAAAAATATATTACTATGTATCCAGATGTTTTATCTATAAAAGATGAATTAGGTAATAACTTATTTGAAACCATTTTTAAAAAATACATCGCTTTTGATAAAAAAAAGCAATCAGAAATAGACTATTATTTTCATATTATTATGCTTTTATTAAATAGTACTTATGGAGACATCTTCTTAAATCAGTCCAAAAAATTAGTGAAAGAGTTAAAACTAGAACATTTAATTAAAGATCATGTTTATTACTTAGTTACTTTGCTTGATGAAGACGCTAAATTATCTTTATCTGATATTGAAAGCCAATACAAAATAAAATTCTCTTTTCCAGAAATAATTATAAATGAAACTAATAGTTTTATTTTTCAAAATAAAGATAGAATAAATTTTACTAATCAACCCTGTATTACTATTGATGGAGAAGGTACTTGCTGCTTAGATGATGCTATTTATATTGAGAAGAATATTGATAATACCTTTAATCTCTATATTTATATTGCTGATATCCCTAGCTTCGTTCCTTATGGCTCCTTGACTAACTACGAAGCCATAAAACGAGAAGAAAATCTTTACTTAAAAGACAAAGTCGTCTTATCATACCCCGAAAGAATTAGTCATAATCTTTGTTCATTATTACCAAATAATAATCGTAATGTTATTACTACCATCTTTAAATTAGATAGTAATTATGAACTAATCGAGGATGATATTAAAATTGTTAAAGGAAAAATTAGGGTAACCCATAAACTAAGCCATAAAGAAGTTGATGATAAACTTAGTATAATGGCTGAAGACCCATTAACAAATACCCTAAAAGATTTAGCCCATTTTGCCATTAAACGCAGAAAAAATACTAAAAATAAAGAAAAATACCGTGAATTAGAAAATTTATTAAAACCACGCCAACACCACGAATCACTACAAATCAATACTTCTTTAGCTGCTAATATAGTTCACGAATCGATGGTTCTAATAAATCATAAGATTCCTAAGTATTTTAAAGAAACCGGTCTTCCATTCCTATATCGAAAAGTAACTTTCCCTAAAGAGAAAGAACTAATGGAACATTATGCCAAACTTAAGACTATAAATGATAGTTTATTGGAAGACCCTGTTTTTAAAGAATGCATTAGGGCTAGTTTAATCGAGTCATGCTATTGTAGTACTCCTAGCTATCACGAAGGTGTACAACAATCGTGTTACGCCCATGCCTCAAGCCCTATTAGACGTGCTTCTGATAGTTTATGTCAGTATTTAATTTATGATTTAATCTTTAATCAAAATTTAAAAAATGCTAATCTTTATGATTGGGAAAATAGAATTAATGAATTAGCAGTTTATTTAAATCAGAAGAAAGAGGAAAATGATATTTTTATAAAAGAATATTACTCATTATTAAGAAAAAATTTAATTAGGAAGTAGGTAGTAATTATGAATTTACCAAATTTAAATGATGCTAGAACAAGAACTAAATCACCAACTATTATTAAAAGAGACGAATACCAAGTACCAGCTACTATAAAAGAAATCGGTAAAAATAAGTATTATTGCATTTATACTTACGGTTGCCAAATGAACGTTCACGATAGCGAAAACATTTCGGCAATCATGGAAGATATGAGTTATACTAAATGTGACGATATGGATCAAGCTGACGTAATTATCTTAAATACTTGTGCAATTCGTGAAAATGCTCATAATAAAGTTATGGGTATGTTGGGCCGCGTTAAACACTTAAGGGAAACTAAAAATGATATTATAACTATCTTTTGTGGCTGCATGGCTCAAGAAGAAACTATTGCTAAAGAATTAAAAGATAAATATTCATGGGTCGATATCGTTATGGGAACTCATAATATTCATAAATTACCAGAATATTTAGAGAAAGCTATTAACACTAAGAAACAAGATATTGAAGTATTTAGTATTGAAGGAGAAGTTTATGAAGGTATCCCCGTTAAAAGAGATTCTAAATATAAAGCATGGGTTAATATTATGTATGGATGTGATAAATTCTGTACTTATTGTATTGTTCCATATACTAGAGGAAAGCAAAGAAGTAGAAAGCCTGAAGATATTATTAATGAAGTAAAAGAATTAGTTCAAGAGGGCTATCAAGAAGTAACTTTATTAGGTCAAAATGTTAATGCCTATGGTAAAGACTTAAATATCGACTATACTATGGCCAACTTACTAGAAGATGTGGCTAAAACTAATATCTCTCGTGTCAGATTTGTTACTTCTCATCCTTGGGATTTTACTCTTGATATGATTGAGATAATTGCTAAATATGATAATATTATGCCATATATTCATTTACCACTCCAAAGCGGTTCAAGCAAAATTCTAAAAAAAATGGGAAGAAGATACACCAAAGAAGAATATAAAAAATTATTTTATCAAATCAAAGAGATGATACCTAATTGTTCTATTACAACTGATATCATTGTTGGCTTTCCAGGGGAGACTGAAGAAGATTTCCATGATACTATCGATTTAGTTAATGAACTTAAATATGATTTAGCATATACTTTCATATATTCTCCTCGTGAAGGAACACCTGCTAGTGTTATGGAAGATAATACTAGCCTAGAAGAAAAAAAACAGCGTCTAGCAACCCTAAACGAATTAATCAACAAGTATGCTCTTTTTAACAATCAAAAATACTTACATAAAACTGTTCCCGTGTTAATAGAAGGACCTAGTGATAAAGATAATAAATTAATGGGATATACTGATACAATGAAATTAGTAAATATTAAGGCCGACGAAAAATACCTAGGCAAAATAGTTAATGTAAAAATTACTGATGTAAAAACTTGGAGTATGGATGGTGAAGTCATAAATGATTGAGAAAAAAATAGACGAATTATTTGAAACAATTAACAATTCAGAAGAATATCAATCTTACCTAAATATAGGTAAAGTTCTTGAACAAGATGAAGAAATTAATAACTTAATTAAAGAAATTAAAGAATTACAACAAAAATCAGTTAGATTAGAAGAAGCAGGAAATCCTGAATATAAAGAAATTGATAAAGTAATCGAAGAAAAAGTAAATTTATTAAATAGTAAACCCATTTATCAAGAATACTTAAGACGAATGAATGAATTTAATGATATTATCTCGATGTCATCTAATCAAATTGAAAAATACATTAATAGCAAAGTATAGTAATATTACATATACTTAACTTTAAAAATACGGATTTTAAATGAAATTCGTATTTTTGTGCGCTAGGCATGGTAATTAGCTAGACAGTGAAAGTCTGTTGTAGGGGTTGTCACCTACCAACTACTAGAGAAGCACAACGCATCAATCGTGAGGTTGGGGCTAAAGGAAGTGTGAAACAAAATCTTGGCGTGATGT
>JAFURK010000008.1 GCA_017480975.1 Bacilli bacterium | reverse complement strand
GAACTAATAGATTGAGTAAGGAATGATAGAGTAACGTCTTGAAACTTACCTATAAACACTGCGACGTGCAAGAGACTATATAGCTAGTCAAATGTGCGAGAGCTCGCTAAAGTCAATTGAAGATTGCCCTAGTATCACTAAAATAAGGAACTCGCTATATGCGTGCAATTGATAAGAAAACTATTAAATTTGTTAAGAAAATGAAATTAAGAAAATTTATCAATTTAATTCAAAGCAAATTTAAAGATTATACTCCACAAGGTGGTATTCTATCACCATTACTTGCTAACGTTGTTTTTAATGAACTAGATTGGTGGTTATCAAATCAATAGACGACTTACAAAACTAAGAAAGAATTTAAACAATATGTTAGGAAAAATGGAAATATATGTTCTTATGAAAGAGCATGGTTAAGAAAGAATACTAAATTAAAAGAGTTCTACTTTGTAAGGTATGCCGATGATTTTAAGATTATATGCAAAAGTTATACTGACGCTATTAAACTTAAAATTGCTACTATACAAGGGTTACAAGAAAGAGTTAAAACTAAGATTAAATCTAAATTGAAAGATATCAAGAAGTCGACTACTCCAAAACAAATTGAAAACAATCTACAAGAATATAATCAAATTGTAATCGGAGTACACAATTACTATAATAAAGCAACTAGCATAAGTATAGATATGAGAGATATCAATTATAGATTAGATAATTTAAAGTTTAAGACTCTAAGAAAAACTATTGATTTCCAAGTACCTAACTATCGTAATAATGGTTTTATCGAGAAAACGTATGGTAAAAGCAAACTATTAACTAAGATGTATGGAATGTATATTGTTCCAGTTTCTTATGTACAACATAAGAAACCAAGGCAACTAAGTAATGATATTTGTAAATATACCAAAAAGAGAAGAATAAAAATTCATACAGATCTAGAGTGTATGAATTATGAAACCATTAAGGACATAGTGAATAATCCATTTTATGATAAAACTGTGGAATTAAATGATATCATAATTCCAAAATGTGCTAGTCAGTATGGGGTGTGCTATGTCAGTGAGATAGAAATAACAAGAGATAATCTTGACTTTATTTATAAAGATAATAAGCTAATTGATAAAGACGTTTACCAAAATATAATTATTATTGACAAGAATATAAAGGGACTATTATTAAGAGAAGGTTGTGGTATAAAGGAAATGCGAAAGAAATTTAAAAGAAAGGAGACAATAGGAAAGAAACCCTTAGTTTGACTGTAGTTATAAATAAGAGATTTTGAGAAACTACGATGGCACGCCGTATGAATAGAAATGTTCACGTACGGTGTAGAACAGGGGAAAAGATGGAGACAGTATCAAAATCTTACCTATTGTTATGGATAGATAGATGGAATATAAGATTGTTGGTCAAACTGTACCAGTTGTAGAAATTAGGCTTAATCAAAATGAATCTGTATACACGCAGTCTGGAGCGATGGCATATCAGACTAATAATATTGAAATGAATACAAATGCGCGTGGTGGTGTGATGAAAAGTTTGGGAAGAATGTTTGTTGGAGAATCTATTTTCATGGCTAATTATACTTCTAGAGGCGCTAATGAAATGGTGGCTTTTGCTTCAACCGTTCCTGGGATGATTGTTCCAGTTGATTTAAAAAAAATTCCAGATGGGTTATTAATTCAAAAAAATTCTTTTTTATGCGCAGAACAATCCGTTAATACTAAAGTTGCCTTTACCAAAAGATTTGGAGCTGGTTTATTTGGTGGCGAAGGATTCATCTTACAAAAAGCTGAAGGAAATGGAACTTTATTTTTAGAGGTTGATGGCGATGTTATTGAAAAACAATTACAACCGGGAGAAATATTAAAGGTTGATACTGGTAATATTGTGGCATTTGAAAATTCGGTTTCTTATGAAATCGAAACGGTTAAGGGATTTGGTAATATTCTTTTAGGTGGCGAAGGTTTATTTTTAACTAAATTAGTCGGACCTGGTAAAGTTATTTTACAGTCACAAAACTTTAAAGATTTTGCTAATAGGCTTATCCCTTATATGCCTAGAAATAATAATAATTAACTAAAAAACCAACTCTTAGTATATTAACGACTAAGAGTTGGTTTTAATTTAACTATTTACAAAATGGAATAAATCCCATAAATCTTGCTAATTTAACTTGTTTTGCTACTTCTCTTTGGTGTTTAGCACATGTACCAGTAAATCTTCTTGGTAAAATTTTACCACTATCACCGATGTATTTGCTGATAATAGCTACATCTTTATAATTAACTGATTTTCCAGCACACATATGACATATTTTTTTTCTTTTCTTACGAAATTCTGCCATGTTATTTCCCTCCTTTTTTAGAAAGGTAAATCGTTATCACTGATTTCTACTTGTTCTCCGAATGATGCGAATGGGTCTTTTTCATCCTCAATATTCATAGTTTGGCTTGCGCTTGGTGCAGTGTTAGAAGATGGAACTTCTTCTGCAAAATCATATGGAGTTCTTTCTATTGGTGGCTCTGGCATTGAGTTAAAGCCATTTCCTCCATTATTAGAAGCTGCATTTCTTGATTCTAAAAATTGAACATTACTAGCGACTACTTCAGTGACATATACTTTTCTACCTTCATTATTATCATAATTTCTTGTTTGAATTCTTCCTTCAACAGCAATTAATCTTCCTTTTGCCATATATTTTCCAACGTTTTCAGCAGTTCTATCCCATACTACTACATTGATAAAATCAGCTTCTCTACTTCCAGTTGCTTGATTAGTAAAAGGTCTGTCAATTGCGACGGTAAATTGACATACAGCTCTGTTTGAACTTGTATATCTTAATTCAGGATCTCTGGTTAATCTTCCGATTAATATTGCTTTATTCATACTACACTCCTTAATCCTCAATCTTTAATACTAAGTGTCTTACAACATTTTCATCAATTCTAGCGATACGTTCAAATTCTTTAGTTGCAGTAGATTCATTTGTTTCAATGTTGTATAAGTAATAGTATCCAGATTTCATCTTTTTAATTTCATAGGCAAATTCTTTTTGACCTAATTCTTTTGATAATGTGATGGTAGATTTAGAATCTGTTAAAGCTTTTTCTAAAGTTTTAACTGTGTTCTTTCTAGTTTCGTCATCAATATCAGCTCTTACGATGAACATGATTTCATATTTTGTCATTTCTTTTACACCTCCTTATGGTCTATCACGGCCTAAATATTAGGCAAGGAGCTTTCGCTCGGAGAGTATTATAACATATTAAGTAGTAAAATGTAAATGCTTATTTTTCTTTTTTTTAGTAAAATGCTTATATGGTGGTTGGTTATGATAAAGCATTTTTATGATATGAAAAAAGGAAGCCTTTTAATTGGTTTCCTTATATATCGATTTAAACTCATTAATAGTTTCATCAAACATTTTTAGAGCTGATTCGATTACTTCTTTATTATTTAGATCTACGCCAGCTAGTTTAAGCGAATCGATTGGATTTAGGGTTGTTCCACAACTTAAGAATTTTTTGTAATCTTCTACAGCATTCTCTTTGCCATCTAAAATATTATTTACGATATGGCAAGCGGCTGATAGGCCAGTTGCATATTTATAAACATAGAAATTATAATAAAAATGTGGAATTCTGGTCCATTCATATTTGATTTCTTCGTCTACTATAACGTTATCACCAAAGTATTTTTTGTTTAATTCATAATATTTGGTATTTAGATGATCGGCTGTTAATGGTATATCATTTTCAACATCATTATAAATTTCTTTTTCAAATTCGGCAAACATAGTTTGGCGATAGATGGTTCCTTTGAATAGGTCCATTAAGTTATTTAAAATAAATAATTTTTCTTTGTTATCATTGCTATTTTTCAGTAAGTGTTTGGCTAGTATTAGTTCGTTTACAGTTGAGGCTACTTCGGCGACAAAGATGGCATAATCACCATATTGGTAAGGGTTATTATGTCTAGCATAATAACTATGCATTGAATGGCCTGATTCGTGGGCTAGAGTTGACATATCGTTATATTTTTCCTGATAGTTTAGGAGCATATATGGTTCAGTATCATAGCATCCTCCAGAGTAAGCTCCTCCTCTTTTAGCTTTGTTAGGATAAATATCTACCCATTTATTTTCGTATCCTTGTCTTAATATGTCTACATAGTCTTCGCCTAATATAGATAATGATTCTAAAACAGTATTTTTAGCTTCTTCAAAAGAGTACTTTTTGTCAAAGTCTTTTACTATTGGTGTGTAAATATCATATAAGTGAAGCTCATCTAGTTCTAGTAGTTCTTTTTTTAAGTCATAGTACTTATATAGAACATTCATATTGTTAGAGACTGAATCTATTAAATTGTCATAGATAGTTGTATCTAGTTCATCATGATATAAGTAGTATTCCCTTGCTGAATTATATTTTCTTAGTTTAGCTATGGTTGTATTTTCTTTAATAGATCCACTTATGATAGAAGCAAAAGTATTAGAAAATTGTTTATAAGTTTTGTATAAAGTTTTAAAAGCATCTTTTCTAACACGCCTATTTTTTGATTCTATATAAATAGAATAATTACTACTAGTTAGTTCGATACTTTCTCCTTCTTCATCTTTGATATTATCAAAAGTTAAGTCTGAATCCTTTAATAAAGAATATGTTTGGTAATCATTGCCCATAGCTTTGCTTATACTTGATAATAATTTTTCTTCTTTGTCACTTAAAGTGTGCTCTTTGTATCTAAATTCTCTTTTTAGGATTATTTCATAGTCTAGTAATTTGGGTTCTTCTTTATAATATGCTTCTATTTCTGAATATTCTTTTTTTAAGATAGTTGGCGTTACAAAGAACGCGACGTTAGTCCATTCGTCAAATAGATTACTTGCTCTTATTTTTTTAGATTGACTATAATTGTTAGATGTGTCAGTATCAAAATTCATACTTGTATAGACATATAATTTTTCTAATTTTCTAGTTATTCTATAATAGTCATCTATGGCGTTATAAAAGCTTTTAGCGTTATTAGCCATAATACTTTCATGTTTAGAAAAAGCTTTTATTTCTTTTTCTATTTCTTTAAAGCAAGCTTCGAATTCATCTTCAGTTGCAAATATTTGAGTAAAGTCCCATTTGTATTGTTGTTCTATTTTTTCTCTATCCATATTATCCCTCTTTTTCTATCATTTTTTGTTTTTTTTGGGTTTATACATTAAATCTAAAGTGGCAAATGTCTCCATCTTGCATGATATATTCTTTTCCTTCTAGACGCATTTTACCTTTTTCTTTTACTTTTACTTCACTACCACATTCAATTAGGTCATTATAACTCATTACTTCAGCTCTAATAAAGCCTTTTTCAAAGTCAGTATGAATAATTCCAGCACATTGTGGAGCTTTCATTCCAACTTTAAAAGTCCAAGCCTTTACCTCATCACTACCAACAGTAAAATAAGTAGCTAGACCAAGCAAAGAGTAAGTACTTTTAATTAAACTAGATAAACCACTTTCTTCGATGCCTAAGTCATTTAAAAAAGCTGTCTTTTCTTCTAATTCTAGTTCGGCTAGTTCACTTTCTATTTTAGCACAAATCATAACGACCTCAGAATTTTCATTCTTAGCGTATTCTTTTACGGCCTTAACGAATTCATTTTCTCCTGTCATAATATCTTCTTCAGATACATTGGCTACATAAATAATTGGTTTAGCGGTAATTAATCTAAAACCTGATAATATTTTTTGTTCTTCTTCATCAAATTCTAGCTTTCTAGCGGGGATATTATTTTCTAAAGATTCTTTAATTCTAAGAAGTAAATTATATTCTTTTAAATCATCTTTATTTTTGGATGTTTGGGCTTTTTTAGCAATTTTATTAATGCGATTATCAATTATTTCTAAATCAGAGAAGATTAATTCTAAATTGATTACTTCGATATCACGAATGGGATCAACATCTCCATCAACATGAATGATATTTTTATCATCAAAACATCTTACTACTTCAACAATGGCATCTACTTCTCTGATGTGAGATAAGAACTTATTACCTAATCCTTCACCAGTAGATGCCCCTTTAACAAGGCCAGCGATATCAGTAAATTCAAATGTTGTAGGAATAGTCCGATCTGGATTATACATACTTTCTAGTACTTCTACCCTTTTGTCTGGTACAATTACTGTTCCAACATTAGGATCAATCGTTGCAAATGGGTAATTGGCTGCTAATATTTCTTGTTTTGTAATAGCATTGAATAGTGTTGATTTCCCTACGTTTGGTAGGCCGACAATTCCGGCGGTTAAACTCATATTATTCCTTCTTTCTAAATATTTAATATTATAACAAAAATGGTTATGAATGACAATTTATTAGAGATTATTTTTTTAAAATGCTTCATTTTATTCTTCTATTTAAATTTTCAAATTAAGAAGGAATTTGAGAAGATATAGAGAATAATATAAAGGTATTAATATCTCTCTAGTAGGATTATTATTGTATCCTACTATTTTTTATTGATATGTGGCTAAAAAATTTTTAAGCATTTTTGCTAAAGAAAAAGAAACAAGTCATGAGTGAAGTGTTTCTTTATAAAGTTACATTTGCGCTGATACCAATTGGTATTCCTAAAAAGTAGAATACTATTACAATAGCTAACCAAAGTACTGTAAAAGCGATGGTGTATGGAGCCATTAAAGATGCTGCTCTTGAAATAGTTATGGTATCGTCTTTTTTGTTATTATAGATTTGTAGGAAGCCAATTAAAATTACAAAATATGTAAATAATGGGGTTATTCCTTTAATAGCACTGTCACCGGCTCTAAATACGGCCATAGCAAATTCTGGTGTTAAGGAACTTTGCATGAATTTAGGAATAATTATTGGAGCGAGCATCGCCCATTTAGTCGAAGCAACAGGTACTAAGAATGTTGATATTAATGTTAGGAAGAATGTTACTAAGACTAAAACTATTCCGGTTAATTCAAGATTACTAATCCAATTAATTAAAAATGATACAATAAAAGTTCCTAAGTTAGTTTGTTTAAATATTAAACAGAATTGTGCGGCAAAAAAGATTAATATCAATAATGATGATAAGTCTTTTAGATAATAGTTCATACCATCAACAAAGTCACGATTACTTTTAATTGTTTTTACTCTTAAGCCGTATACTAGCCCCGCTAACATAAGAAGGGCACTAAAGATAAAAACTGAACCTTGATAAAAGTATGAATTAGGACCAAATAGCTGGTCAATATAGTTGGAATCTTTTAGATAAAGTAATAGTCCTGAGAATGGTAATCCGGGAATAATACAATATATTAAAGGTATTAGGACTGCTATTACAGAAAGAATAGCGATGATTAGACCTTTCTTTTCAGTTTTGGTAGGTTCAACTTTCCTTTGTTCATTCTCTTCTTCAGTAAAGTTATACTTGCCTAGTTTAGGGATAATAAATCTTTCGGTTATAATTGAACCTACATAGGCTATTAAGATAGTACTTACTATCATGAAAATCAAGTTACCATTAGTATTTACTTTATAAGTTACATCTAGTATCTTAGTAGCTGACTTGGTATATGGTAATAAGCTACTGTCGAGTGAATTAGCAACAATGTTAGCCCCATTACCAAAGGTAATAC
Source organism: Bacilli bacterium (assembly GCA_017480975.1). Taxonomy (GTDB): domain Bacteria; phylum Bacillota_I; class Bacilli_A; order RF39; family UBA660; genus RUG11198. Next base: position 1,050 of record JAFURK010000008.1, on the reverse strand, counting down.
CAGCGAAGGCGGCACATATACCAGCTGATGGATGGCGACCTAGGTCTCGAAAGAGAATAGCAGCCATTGGGATTAAGATAACATAACCAACATCTGAAAACATTGAAAATATTACACCTAATAAAACTACTAAAAATGTTAGAGTTCTTCTTGGTAAGTATTTTGCGATTACCTTATTTAGGGTATTTAGAAAGCCTGATTTATAAGCCACACCTACTCCCATTAGTCCTAGAATGAATGTTCCTAAAGGAGCAAAGTTAATAAAGTTAGGAAGAAAATTACTTATCAAGTATTGAAGGCCGGTTCGATTAAAGAGGTTGTTAATATTAATTACCTGGGATTCTAATTCACCACTAACAGTATTAACCGTATAATAATTTGATTCAATATTTAATATTCCACCAACACTACTAATTATCATCACAACCATAGTTAAGACTAAAAATACTAAAGCGGGGTGAAATTTTATTCTTTTAATATTATTTTTTGCTTTACGCTTCATTACTAATCACCTTTTTTACCTTTTTATTAAATTCTATTCTTGGTAGCATAATAGTTCTATTGCATTCTAAGCATTTTATTTTGATATCAGCACCTACTCTTATTATTTCCCACTTATTGGTACCACAAGGGTGTTGTTTTTTCATTTCGACAATGCTACCTAATTTATAATCTAATGCCATATAATCACCTTTTTTCTTCTTAATTATATCATTTTTGATTATTTATGTAAATAGCGCGTAAAGTGAGAACAGGTAGAAAGCAGTTACTACTCAGACCTTAATTAATATTAAATAGTGAATTTTAAAAGAAATTTACTATTTTTTCTTTTAATTCTAATTATTTTTATATATAATGTTATTAAGGTAAAAGGCGGTGATAATCTATGACTCAAAAGTATAATAACCATATTTATAAAATGTACGAAAAAGAAGTGGAAAAAAATAAGAGATTATCACAAAAATATGAAAAGTTAAGATTTGAAGTTGAAGAGTTAAGATATGAAAACAAGGTTCTTCGAAAAAAAGTTGAAGAAGTGGATGTTTTAAT